>NZ_JBHWIJ010000237.1:0-4811 GCF_042732255.1 Kitasatospora sp. NPDC059803
CCGAGGTCCTGCCAGGCGCCGTAGCCGGAGTTCGGGGCGGTCTGGGCGGTGGTGCTCACGCCGCCGCCGCCGTTGCGCTCGAACAGGACGACCCGCCCGCCGAGGTTGGCCATCGCCGGCTCGCCCACTCCTGCGTGGCCGCCGAGGTTGCCCGGGGACTGGCTCCACGGTCCGCCGGGCTGGGTCTGGTAGCTGACGAGCATCGCGCCGGTGCCGGCCTCGCGGTAGGCGAGTTCGATGCGGCCGTCCTGGTCGAGCGCGGCCTTGGGCGGGCTGGCCGGCCGGGAGTTCGGGATCGGGCCCGGGCCGTTGATGGCGTCGTTCGGAGCGGTCTGCCACCAGTTGACGACCCCGTCGCGGGTGCTGGCGAAGACCTCGATCCTCCCGACGCCGTTGCGGATCGCGGTGACCGGGTCCTGGATGTCGGTGCCGTGCAGGTCATCCCAGGTGGTCGTCCAGGCGCCGTTCGGGCTGGTCTGCCGGATGCTGCTGAGGCCGCCGCCGCCGTTCTTGACGAAGAGCTCCAGCCGGCCGTCCTGGGAGGCGACCACCGCGGGCACGCCGACCTGGCCCGCGTTGTCGAGCCCGGCGTTGGGGTTGCCGAGGTCGGCCCAGCTGTCCCGCCACACGCCGTTGGGCGTGGTCTGCGGGACGGAGACGATGTGGTGGTCGGTGAGGCGGCGGGCGAAGACCTCCATCCGGCCGTCGGCGTTGGTGCCGACGGCGATGCCCGGCGCCAGCCGCCCGCCAGGGTCGGCGAACCGTGCCGGGCCGCCCCAACTGCCGTCCCCCTGGCGCCAGTACGTGTAGAGGGAGCCCGCCCGGACGACGAAGACCTGCGGCCGGCCGTCCTGGTTGAGTCCGGCCCAGGAGGTGCCCCGCGACCAGCGGTAGTACATCCGGGAGAACCAGGCGGTTTCGTAGTTCCCCGAGTGGTCGTGGCTGGCGTACTCGGAGACGAACACGCCCTTGGCGCCGACCGTCGCCGGGTCGAGGTTCACCGGGCAGTCGCTGATGTTGTAGTCCCGGTAGTTCACCTGGATCAGCGAGCCGCCGTACTGGCTCGCCGCCACGCCCGTGAACTTCGCGGCGGAGATGTGGTCCGAGTGGTCGTCCTTGTAGCGGGTGTCCGGGAGTTCGTCCTGGGCCCGGAGCACGGTCGGCTGGTACGTCACCATGATCTGCCGCAGCACCTCGACGACGTCCGCCGCCGTGTAGGTCGACGGCCCGGACAGCGGGCTGTCCTTCGGGACGACCGTGGTGTCGGTGCCGCCGTTCAGCACGTTGGCGAGCCCGGCGTCGTGCAGGTTGAGGAAGATCAGGTGCACCGGCCGGTCCTTGAGCATGTACCGCTCGACCTGCTTGCCCGCGACCGTCCACGCCTCGACCGTCCAGTGCCCGACCTCGTCGGTCGCCGGGTCGTTGTCGCCGACCCCGGTCATCCGGGAGTAGGCGTTGACGGCGCCCATCTGGCGGTTCCAGGTGCGCAGTGGGTCGCCGGCGGGGTCCCAGCAGCCGCCCACGCACGGGTCACCGGTGATGTTCCCGGCGGTGACGAACACCGTGACGGACGGCGTGCCGTTGCCGAGGGCGTTGGACAGGTCCGGGTTCATGAACAGGATGTCGTCGTCCTCATGGGCGACGACCTGCATGAACAGCGGCCCGGAGCCGGCGGCCATACGTGCGGCCGTACCCGTACCCGTACCCGTACCCGTACCCGTGGCCGCGGAGGCGCGGGTCGCGGTCCCCTTGGCCAGGACGGGTGCGGCGAGGGCGGTCAGCGCGAGGGAGGTGAGGAGTTGCCGTCGTCCGATTGCCATGTGATTTCCCCTCATTCGAGATTCGAGGTCGGCAGGTGATCACGCCAGGAGGAGATTGGCGGATTGTAGGGCGAGAAGTGCCCGAGACGGTATATCGCAAATCCCGTCAGGCGCGACAGTCAACTGACGTGCAATCAAGCCACTCCGTCTCTTTCTCGCCGATCTTGCCTGTACAGCGCGGTTTCTGCTGGAACTTCCCCATGGTTTCCGCCTGATGTTCCTCCTGGCGAAATCCGGACCGGCGGTGATTGCATGGTGGATGGCGAGCGGGCTCCGAGATTTCTCGGCCATTCTCGGACCTCCTCCTTCGGGAAACGGATCGCCACCATTTCTTCGTCACCCGAGCCATGCGGGAATGGTTTTCCGTACCCGGCGAAAGGACTCCTGTGCACGTCACCCACCGCCCACTGCGGGGCCGCCCGTCCGCCATGACGGCAGCCGCCGTCGTCCTCGGCGCGTTCGCCGCCCTGCCGCCCGCGGCCCCGGCGAACGCGGCCGTCGGCTGCGGGCCGGTCCCCGCCGCGCTCCCGTCAGCCCCGGGCGTGGCGCGCCCCGAGTCCTCGGCCTGGACGGGGAGTTGGGGTACCGCCATGAGCCTGGCAGGACCGTCGGCATCCTCGGGCGTGACGGGGCGGCAGACCCTGCGCATGGTCGTCCACACCAGCATCGGCGGCAGCTCCGCCCGGATCCACCTGGTGAACACCTTCAGCCCGGACCCGGTGACCATCGGGCACGTCACCGTCGCGGCCCAGGACAGGACTTCCGCCCGGAACGGGAATCCGGCCACGGCGGCGGCCACGCCGGCCACCCTGACGTTCGGCGGTTCGGGCCGGACCGTCATCCCACCCGGCGGCGAGGTCTACAGCGACCCCGTCGCCTTCCCGGTCACCGCAGACGAGAACCTGCTGGTCAGCCTCTGGCTGCCCGACGGGGTCACCACCGCGCCCTACCACCCGTACACGCTCACCACCTCCTACACCTCCGCCCCCGGCGACGGAGCCGACCGCACCCAGGACACGGGCGGCGCCAACCTCTCCACCCCGTACGCCTACTGGGCCTTCCTCGGCGGCCTGGACGTCACGGCCGCCGGCAGCGACGGGACGGTGGTCGCCCTCGGCGACTCGCAGGTGGACGGCGGGCACACCAACCAGGACTCCAACACCCGCTGGGCCGATGACTACGGGCGCGCCCTCAGCGCCCGACCGACGCCCGAAGGCATCGTCAACAAGGGCATCTCCGGCAACCGGATCCTCACCGACGGGACGGGAGGACGCGTCGGCTTCGGTCAGAGCGCGCTCAACCGCTTCGACCGGGACGTCCTCTCCCAGACCGGAGTGCGGAGCGTCGTGCTCTACGAGGGCATCAATGACATCACGATGGACGACGCCTCCGACTCCGCGCTCGAGTCGGGGATCCAGCAGCTGGCCTCACGCGCGCACGCGGCCGGGCTGCGCTTCACCGTTGCCACCATCCCCGCTTTCCAGGGCTACACCGACTACACCGCCGCCCGGGACCGGGTGCGCCAGTGCGTCAACGACTGGATCCGCACGACGACGGCTATCGACGGCTTCCATGACTTCGACCGGGCGACCCGCGACCCGCTCAACCCGAGCGCCGCGTTCGCCGGTTACGTCTCCTCCGACCACCTGCACTTCACCACCAACGGGAACACGGCCCTCGCCGAGGTCCTCGCCCCGCGGCCCGCCCCGACCAGCCCCTCCCACACCTTCTCCCAGACGACGGCCGGAGCCTTCCACGGCAAGGGCATCGGCGACCTCGTCGCCCGAGACGACTCGGACGGGCACCTGTACGAGTGGGCGGGGCTGGGAGACGGGTCCTTCACGGCCAGGACCGACCTGACGGCCGGCTGGGGCGCGTTCTCCCAGACCACCGCCGGCGATTTCCGGGGGACGGGTCACGCGGACCTGATGGCGAGGGAGGACGCGACGGGCAACCTGTACATGTGGCCCGGTAACGAGGACGGTACCTTCGCCGGCCGCGTGCTCGTCACCGACGGGTGGGGTCCGTTCTCGCAGACGGTTGCCGGTGACTTCCGGGGGACGGGTCACGCGGACCTGATGGCGAGGGAGGACGCGACGGGCAACCTGTACATGTGGCCCGGTAACGGGGACGGTACCTTCGCCGGCCGCGTGCTCGTCACCGACGGGTGGGGTCCGTTCTCGCAGACGGTTGCCGGTGACTTCCGGGGCACCGGCCGTGCCGACCTCATCGCCCGCAACGACACCTACGGCGTCCTCGATGAATGGATGAACACGGGCGGAGCCTCCTTCTCCCACGCCTTCCGGCTCACCGACGGCTGGTGACCGGCCGGTCGGCCCGTCCAACTCGTCCTACCCGGCCAATGCGCTTGCACGGGACCACCGTTCGCAGCGACGGCCCACCGGGCCGGGCGGCTCGCCGAAGGCGAGGAGGACGTCCAGCAGGTCGCCCGGGGCCTCGGCCGTGACGTCGGGTCCGGCGGGCAGGCCGTGCACCGTCCACCGCGGGTGATGGGCCAGGCGTCGGCCGCGGTCTTCCTGGACAAGGGCCACCCGACGACCGTCTGGAACCGCTCGGCCGGCAAGGCCGAGCAGCTCGTCGCCAAGGGCGCGCCCCTCGCCGGCTCGGTCAGGAGCGCGCTCGAGGCGAGCCCGCTGGTCGTCGTCCGTGTCTCGGACTACGACGCCGTGCACAGGTTGCTGGACCCGGCCGCCTCCTCCCTGACCGGCCGCACCCTGGTCAACCTGACCATGGCGAGCTCCACCCAGGCCCGGGAGACCGCCGAGTGGGCGGCCGAGGCCGGCATCGACTACGTCGACGGCGCGATTCTGGCGGTGCCCCAGGCCATTGGCACCGCCGAGGCCACCCTGCTGTAAGCCGGCCCGGAGTCCTGGCGCGGGGCGGGCGCGCGCGGGGGGGGCGGCCCGCGGGGGGGGGTCGCGGGCCCGCGCGGGTCCGGGAACCCCCGCGGGGGGGGGGGGGGGGGGCGCG
>NZ_JBHWIJ010000237.1:4821-9618 GCF_042732255.1 Kitasatospora sp. NPDC059803
CGCGCGCCCCCCGCCCCCCCCCCCCCCGAGCAGCGCGCCGCCGGGCGGGGGGGCGCCCCCGGGGGGGGGGCGCCCCCCCCCCCCCCCCGGGGCCGCCGATCAGGCAATGCCTCGTTGAGCACCTGTGTCTGACACGGCACTTCTCCCAGGGGAGTCGTCAGAAGTCGTGGTCGAAGACGGCGGTCACCGGTGCGTGGTTGCTCCATCGATCGGCAGAGGAGGCGGGGCGTTCGATGTAGGCCTTGGTGCAGGTGTCCGCGAGGTTCTGACTGACCATCAGATAATCAATTCTCCACGCCGCGTCGTTGTCGACCCACGGGGTTGACTCGCCGGCCCCCAGGCAGCGGGCGGTACGGTGTCGGGCCCCCGGATCGGGGCCATGATGCTCCGGCACGACACGTTCATCCGGGACGAGCGGGTCACCCTGCCGGTCGCCGGGCACGAGGCCACTGCGACCACGCCGACCGGGCTGTTCCTCCACCCCCACCAGCGCCGCCTACAGCACCACCGTCCGCCCCGACGGCCCCGTTCCGGCGGTACTCACCCAGGGGTGGACGGGCGGCCCCGCCCCGGTCACATCCGCGAGCGTGACCGGGGCGGAGTCCCGCCGGTGGCGAGGGGTGAGCCTGCCGTTCCTCAGGACGCGCTGAACCTCAGAAGGAGGCGGGGGCATGGCGCCGCGACCTCTCCCTCGGGAGGAGGGCCCCATGCCGCGAGTGCGGCGGAAACCCCCTGTGGGCCGGATTCCAGATAGCAGATCATGTTCACCGGGTACCGACTGTTGTCGAGCATGTAGCGGTCCATCGGTGTCGGCTCCTCGCTTATTCGCAGCCCTCGCTCTTCGGGTGGGCCGATCCGGTGCCAGTCGGGATGCAGATGGATGGAGCCCAGGATCTCGGCCCCGTCACGGTCCGCCTGCCGGTGAATACGAAGCAGATCCTGCGAGCTGCACCAGAATCCCCGGCGGGGGTTTCGGTAGGCGCTTCCGAAGCACGGCTCTATGGAGCTCGAGAACTCTTCGAGCGCCATCGGGTCGGTGGCACGGACGTTGGTCGCGAACTGGACCGAGGTGATGGCCGCGACACCGTCGTCGACGGTGCCGAGCAGGAGGGCGAAACAGGAGGGTGGTTCCTGCGGGGTACAGGCCTCGTATTCATCGCGCGCTACCGAGATGAACGACTTGACGGCGTCGAATCCGATCAGGGCGGTGTGGGGGGCGAGGGTCACGGCGGCTCCTCCTCCTTCAGCCGACATGCGCATGGTGGTCCGCCGCGGTGGTCCGTGAAGCGAGGTCCAGCGAGTGAACCTCGGCCGGGGAGAGTTCCAGGGTCGCTCCCGGGGTCAGTTCGGCGAGCTGCTCGGGCGTCCTGCTGCTGGCGAGCGGAGCGACGACATGGGGCTGCGCCCTCAGCCAGGCCAGGGCCACCGCGGCGGGGGCGGTGTCGTGCTCGGAGGCGATCGTGTCCAGCGTCCGGAGCACCGTGCGGCCGCGGGGCGTTTCGCCGTACGGTCGTGCCGCGTCGCTGCGGACGCTGGGAACGGCGGGTGCGCCTTCGCGGTACTTGCCCGTCAGGAAGCCCTGCGCCAGGGCGAAGTACGGGACGCAGGAGACGCCCTCGCGCTCGCAGACCGGGGCGATCCCGCTCTCGAAGGGCTCGCGTTCCATGAGGTTGTAGGGAGGCTGGACCGCCACGTACGAGGCGAGCCCCGAACGCTTCGAAACCTCAAGGGATTCAGCCAGCCTGGGGCCGCTGATGTTCGAGGCGCCGATATGGCGCACCTTCCCTGCCACGATCAGTGTGTCGAGTGCGGCGAGGGTCTCTTCGAGGGGAGTTTCCGGGTCGTCCGCGTGCGTGTAGTAGAGGTCGATATGATCCGTCCGCAGACGGCGCAGGGATTCCTCCACGGCCTGGTGAACGACCTTCGCCGTGAGCCCGGACAGTCCGTTCAGTCGGCCTACCTTGGTGGCGATGACGAAACGGTCCCGCTGACCGCGCGCGGCCAGCCAGTTGCCGAGGATGGACTCGGACTCCCCGCCGGTGTTTCCGGGGGCCCACTGGGAATAGGAGTCGGCGGTGTCGATGAAGTTCCCGCCCGCGGCGGCGTAGGCGTCGAGGACGCGGAAGGATGTCCGCTCGTCGACGGTCCATCCGAAGACGCTGCCGCCGAGGCAGAGTGGAAAGACGTCGAGCTCGGAGTCTGCGATGGTAACCAATGGACGCCTTCTGGGTTCTTACCGGTTTCGGTGGTCGGTTCCGGTGCGGAGGGTGGGGCGCAGGGGGGCGCGACTCGGCGCAACCCCCCCACCTGAGGGGTCGGCTGACGCCCCCGACAGCAATGTCCAATGAATAGCGTGCACTTGATATTCAGTCAGTGTGGAAACCGATACTACCTTCCGATCCGATGCCATGCCGAGGCGTCGGCTGGATTCCGTCGTGGTCGGGGTGTGCGCCTGCGCCGTCGTTCTGCGCTCGAACAGCTCGACGGCGAGGCCGCCCCCGGTGGTTACCGGGCCGAGGCGGGTCGCGGCCGGGTCGTGGGTCGCAGGCCGTAGGCGCGGGTGGTCCGCGCGTCCACCGCCCTGGTGCGCATGGCCTTCGCATGCCGCGAGGCTGGATCGCCTTCCTGCCAAGGGAGTTCGGGCGAAGGGCGCGGGGTCGGACCAGCGGCCGGCATGGGTGGCGGCGCGCTCGACACAGGCCTCCACCGACTTCGCGGCGGAGTGATCGCTTCCGGGGCGCAGGTGAAGGCTACCGAGAGCCCCTTTCGAAGATCCACGTCGTCGAAGTCCTCAAAGGAACCCTCCCGGCATCCTCACCTCCGTCGCCGAGAGCAGGGCCGTGCTCCGTCCAGGGCGCCGCTCCCCTGTCGGGATGGTGGAGGTGTCGCCCCGCAGGATTTCCCGGGTCGTGATCCTCCCTGCGAAGCCGAGGACACCGACGACCCTCCCTCGCTGGACCCCGCCCGGTGAGCGCCGCGGCGTCGTACCTCGGAGCCCGGACGGGCGGGACCGGCGCCAAGGTGTTCACCGGGCGTAGTCGACCTCGGGGAAGTCGGGGGAGGGACCGTCGAGCAGTCGCCCCTGGTCGCGGAGGTGGAGGTCGAAGAAGGCTCGCGGGTAGGCGCGTTGGAACGCCTGTGCCCGGTGCCCGGGAATCGTCCCGACCTCGTCCTCCAGATCGGGCGGTGACATGCCCAGGAGAGGGGCGATCAGCGGCAGGATCAGCACATCGTCGCCGAACGACTGGTGCGCGGCTCCCCGTACGGTCAGATGCAGGCGCCAGCCGCGCAGACGCGACCAGAACGCGCGCAGGGCGGGGTTGCTCTCCATGCTGCCCTTGCCCGGGGTGTCCACGACCAGGAACGGACGGTCGAGCCCGGCGTCTACCACCGGGCCCGCCGCGCCCCCGTCCAGGCTCACTCCCGCCGTGATCCGCCCGTCGGTGAGCATCGTCGTGGCGGTGGTGGCGCCGCCCAGGGAGTGGCCGAGCATCCCGACGCGCCGCAGGTCGAGCGCCCCGTGCATGCCTGTGGGCAGCGGGGTGCGGCAGACGCCGGGGTGGCCACCCGAGCGGAGGACGGCGAGCCGGTCCAGGACGAAGCGGATGTCGGCGGTACGGACCGCGAGGGCCTTGGCGTAGTCGCTGATCCCGCCCAGCGGATTCGTCTCGACGCGTCCACCGGGGAAGGCGACCGCCGCCGCGTCGTAGGTGTGGTCGACGGTGACCACCAGAAAGCCGTGACTGGCGAGGTCTTCCACGACGCCGGTGCCGAACGACCGTGACGCGTCGGCGCCGGGAGAGTAGAGCACGACGGGCAGAGGGCCCGGTGGGCCGCCGACGGGAGCGCCCTCGTGGCCGTGGGTGCCTCCCAGCCGTACCCGGCCGGGAGGCAGGCCGAGGAGGCTCAGGTACCGGTCGGCCGCCGCCGGAGGCATCCAGGGAACAGTGGGACGGGCCGCGCAGCCGCGGGCGGGGTACCAGATGCTGATCATCAGCTCACGGCAGGGGCGGGAGGGCACCCAGGGGTCCGGCCGCGCGGTGTCGGCCAGGTGCAGCGCGATCGTACCCAGCGGGTACGGTCCGTTCGGGGCGGGCAGCTGGAACCGCACGGGTTCCTCCTGCCCCGGTCGCGCGGCGGCCACCGGCGCGAGCGGACCCGGGATCATGGCGGCGGCCAGTCCGGCGCACGAGGACAGCAGTGTTCTCCGATTCATGGCTCCACTGTTCCGTCCGATGAGCCCGGCGGCTTCGCCCCCGGGGAGTAACCCGGTGTCAGCCCAGGAGGGTACGACGGGCATCGGCCGCGCGGATGACTCAGCCCGCGGGATGACGTCCTCCGGGCTGACGGGCCCCGGGCCCCGTTTGGATAGCGTGGCCGGCATGGGGGACGGGGAGTCACGGCCGCTGGTGGCCAGACGTCTGCGGGACGGACAGTGGCACGGCGTGGACACGGTCGCGGCCGTGCTCCTCGCCCTGGCGTTCGGCGCGAGCGAGACGCGCAGCGGTGGCTGGGGCGCGGGAGCCGTGGCGGCGGTGGTCTGGCTGCCGGTCGCGGTACGGCGTAGACGGCCCGTCCGGGTTCTGTACACGGTCCTGGCCGGAGCGGTCTTCGCCATGGCGTTCACCGGATGGGAGGAGTCCTGGGTCCCGGTCGGGGCCGCCCTGTACACGGTGGCGGCGCGGGAACCGGGGCGCCGGGGCGCGGCCGCGCGCCGGCGCGCGGCGCCGCGCCCCCCCACCCCGCCGGGCTGCTCGGGAGCTGCGGCGTGGCAGTTGGTTGGGACATGACGGGACC
>NZ_JBHWIJ010000237.1:9628-13663 GCF_042732255.1 Kitasatospora sp. NPDC059803
GGGGGGGGGGCGGGGGGGGGGGCCGGGGGGGGCCCGCCGGCGCGGGGGGGGGGGGGCGGGCGCGGGGGGCGGGGCCCGGGCGCGGGGGGGGGGGGGGGGGGGGCGCCCCCCCCCGCGGCCATGGCCCTCGTACCGCGACCGGTCCCGGCCTCCGGGGTCGCGTGGGGCGTCGTCTTCGCGTCTTTGATGATGACCCTGCCCTGGCTGGTGGGCACCGCGCTGAGAGAGCAGCGGTCGTACGCGGAACTCGCCGCCCGGCAGGCCGTGACGGACGAGCGCCTGCGGATCGCCCGCGAACTCCACGACGTGGTGGCCCATCATCTGACTGTCATCGCGGTACGGGCCGAGGTGGCCCGTGCGGTGGCCTCCACCAACCCGCAGGAGGCCGAGCGGACCCTCGCACTGGTCGGGACGGCGGGCCGGACGGCGCTCACCGAGATGCGCCGCATGCTCGGCGTTCTGCGATCACCCGATGACGGAGCCGAGTTGGGGTCCGCCCCCGGTCTGGCGGACCTGCCCGCGCTCGCGGCCGGCGCGGGCCCGCGCGTGGAGCTGTCCGTCGACCCGGATCCACCGCTCCCCCCGGGTGTGGAACTGGCGGTCTACCGGATCGTTCAGGAAGCCCTCACCAATGTCGTCAGGCACGCGGGATCGCCGGACTGCCGGGTGAAGCTGTCCCGGATGGGTCCCGAGGCGGTCGAGATCGAGGTCGTCAACGACGCGCCGTCCCGGCTCCCGTCCCGGCGTCCTGGCGGCGGGCACGGACTCATCGGGATGCGGGAGCGGGCGGCCATGTGCGGCGGGACCCTATCCGCCGGCCCCCTGGCGACGGGCGGATTCCGGGTGCATGCGCGGCTGCCCTGCGGATCGGAGGCAGCACGGTGAACCGGCCGGTCCAGGTTCTGATCGCCGATGACCAGGCGCTGTTGCGGGCGGGCTTCCGCCTGCTCATCGAGAGCGTGCCGGACCTCACCGTCGCGGGCGAGGCCGTCAGCGGCGAGCAGGCCGTCGAACTCGCCCTGCGGCTGCGGCCCGACGTCGTGTTGATGGACATCCGGATGCCGGGCATGGACGGTCTGGAGGCCACCCGGCGCATCTGCGCGGACCCGGACGCCGTCGGCACCCGTGTGCTGGTCCTCACCACGTTCGACCTGGACGAGTACGTGTACGCGGCACTCCGCGGCGGAGCCAGCGGATTCATCCTGAAGGACATCCTCCCCGCCGACCTGCTGACAGCCCTGCGGGTGGTCGCCTCCGGCGACGCCCTGCTCGCGCCCGCGGTCACCCGCCGTCTGATCCGCGAGTTCGCCGGACGCCACGAGCCGCGCCCGCGACTCGCCCGGGAGCTAGCGGGTGTGACCCCACGGGAACGGGAAGTCCTCCGATTGGTGGCCCGGGGACTGCCCAACCACGTGATCGCCGAGCATCTGGGGCTGAGCATCGCGACCGTCAAGACACACGTCCGGCGGCTGCTGGCCAAGCTCCACGCCCATGACCGGGCCCAGATGGTCGTCATCGCCTATGAGACAGGCATGGTCACCGTAGGTGGGAACCTCCCGTCCACAGGCTGACGCCTCACCGGCTGGGATGGTGGACCTGAAGGGGACTTCCCCGGTGGTGCGTAGACTCCGTTCACGGCTTCCGCGACTTCGACGACCGCAACCTGCTGGGCTTCGTCGACGGCACCGAGAACCCGGAGGGCGGGGCGGCGACTGGGGACAGCTCACCGGCCGCCGGGCCGAAGCCCGTGCCACCGGACGCGGCGCGTACCGCCCCGTACCGCTGGGCTGTGGCTGCCCACCGGGGGTGGCAGCGTCACCACCACCGCTCCTGGCACCGCAGTCACCGGGGAGCGGCAGGACGTTGTTGCCGCTTCCGGGTAGCGGCAGAACAGGAACCCGTCCGCACCGCCGGCCTGCGGCTGCCGGGTGGCCCACCACCGTTGCGTCGGCGGACAGGGCTGGTGCGACGCCGGTGCCGGGGCCCGCCCGGCCGGACTGCGGCCGGGCGGGTGCGTAGCCGGCGGGCTGGGGTCAGCGCGCGAGGACGAAGCCCTCGAAGTCCTCGTCGACGAACGCCGCCGGCTCGCCGCCCTCCCACAACGCCCCTCCGCCTGGGTGGAAGTCGAGACCGGCCAGACCTTCGCCGATGCCTGGACCCAAGCCGACCAGGAAAGGCGCCGCCAACTCCTCCTCGGCCTCAAGGCCCGCCTCTACATGACACCCACCATCGAAGGCTGGTACCTGCCCGCCGAACTCCAAGCACGAGTACCGAAGCTGGAGCGCACTGGAAGGTCGGCGTAGATCGCGAAGCGGACGAGCAACTGGCGGCCGTCATCGACAGATTCGACGGGCCGCTTCCGTGCGGGGGAGCGGCTACGGCGCTAGCCTCTACCGTCGGCTGCTGGTAGCACCGCCGTGGATGCCCTCGACCACGAGTGGGCCACCCTGACACTCCGAAGTGGCCACCCTCCGGGCCACCGGATTGGCTGCCTCCGATGCCGTCGACCACGGCCTCGGCTACAGCTCTCCCCAACAAGCCGAAGATAAGCGATAAGTTGGTCGAGCGTCGGGCACTGTAGTCATCGAGGAGTTGGCCACGATCAAGCCCGGATCTGCCGAACCATCCAACCGAGGAGTCCTGGGCTGGCAGGATGGCCGGACCGGTAGTTGACGCCGGTGCTGGACGAGGAGCATGTGTGGGACCGCATGTGATCAACGATCGCTTCCTACTGGTGGGAGACAGCGCGCGCAGCGGCGGTCTGTCGAAGGTGTGAAAGGCCGTCGACACGGCAAATAGCGACAGTGACAGGCAGTTCGCGGCGATCAAGTTACTCAAGCGGCGCGACGACGAAATCATCAAGGTCTTCCTGGAACGGGAGACCGCCGCACTCAAAGCTGTCGAGCACCCTCATATCGTGCGGATGCTGGAGTCGGGCTGGGACCCGGTTCTGGAGCGGTACTACATCGCCCTGGAGTGGGTGGAGCGCAGCCTGAAGGACGATCTACAGGCTCGTCGGCTGGGACGCCTACTTCGAGAAGATCGTGTCACCACCTTGTAACAGTCAGCGATGATCAAGGAGCGGCACAGGATCGGGCCCACCGGCCGGGACCGCGCGGCGAAACCCCGGACGGGCATCGCTCCGGGTGAGAGGTTCACCTGTTCGGCTCAGCGAGGATGACGGCCAGGAGACGGCGCCCGGAGACCCTCCTACCGTTGGACCCCGGGAGGCTGCATCCCCGCGGAGCCCGGCCGAGGACCTCTCGCCCGTCGGCCACCGCTCACGCCGAACCCGGCAGTCGACTTCCACCGTGACCACGCAGGGTCCGGGTCGAAGGAGATGAAGGACATGAACACCACACGCACCGCCCGCACGCCCGCGACACCCGCACTGAACGGGTGCCGGACATCACGCCACCGCCGTCGGGCACGGATCGGGCTCGCCGCGACCGCCACGGCCCTGTCGCTGCTGCCGATCGCCCCGTCCACCGCCAGCGCGGCACCCCATCTCCCGCTCACACAGATCGTGCGGGAGGCCAAGGTGAAGGCGCAGCAGGAGCACCCCGGCTCGCAGTTCTACGACGCGGACGCCGTCCTGCTGACACCCACGACCAACCCCAATGACGTCCAGGCCTGGTGGATCCGCTTCCGGGCCAAGAACTCGGAGCCGTCCTTCGAGTACAAGTACTCGACCACCGGTCAGTACCAGAGCACGCAGCCGTGGAGCGTCCCGATCGGGATCCAGGCCATCTCCCCGTTCACCATGACGGAGGTCCAGGCCCACGATCTGGCCGTCAAGGCCGGGCACACCGGCGCGTTCAAGCCCCTGTACCTCAATGAGCCCGTCGTGCAGAACCCGCATCCCACCTACTACTTCTGCATTCCCAGCGAGGGCAGGACGGTGGCGGTGGACACCGTGACGGGCCACGTCACCACGCCGTGGTCGTGCTAGTGACCACGGTGTGAACCCTGTTCGGTGGCCGTCACCCAGCGGGGGTGACGGCCATCGGCGGCTGGCGACCCTTGCCCTCCGCC
>NZ_JBHWIJ010000238.1:0-1049 GCF_042732255.1 Kitasatospora sp. NPDC059803
GCCCCCGCCGCGCCGCTCAGCGCCCCCCCCCCAAGGCCCCTCCGCCCCTCGGGGGGGGGGCGCCCCCACCGGGGGGGGGGGCGCCCCCGGGGCGGGGGCGCCCCCCCCCTCCGGAGAGTGGTGACGGAGATGTGCTGGAACGAACTACCCGGCGAGGCCGTGCCGGTGGGCGTAGAGCGCGGCGCGCAGCCGGTCGGGCTGCCCGATCTTGCGCATGGCCTGGGTGAGGTGCTTCTTCACGGTCGCCTCGGCCAGGGCGAGTTCCCGCCCGATCTCGGCGTTGCTCAGCCCGAGCCCGAGCTGGACCAGCACCTCGTGCTCACGATCCGTCAGTCCGGCGTGCTGCGGCGGCAGTTCGCCGACGTGCTGAGGGGGAGCCGCCGCGTGGGTCCGGGCCGGCGGCGGCGCCGGCAGGAACACCGACCCGCCGGCCGCGGCGAGTTGGACGGCGCTGATGATCCGGTCCTCGGCCAGGTCGAGCGGAAAGCAGCCGCTGGCCCCGGCCAGCAGCATCCGGCTCGCCTCGGCGGTCGACTCGGCCCGGCGCAGCAGCAGCACCCGGGCGTCGGGCGCCGCGTCCGGGCCGCGCAGCGCCACCACGACGGCGAGGTCGGCCTCCAGGCTCGCGCCGCGGCCGAGCAGGATGACGTCGGGGGCGACCCGGCGCACGGCGGCCACCGCGCGCAGCGGGTCGCCGGTGGACCCGACCACGGCCAGCCCGGGCACGGTCGTCAGCACGCTGCGCAGCCCGGCGCTGGCCACCGAGTGCCGCTCGACCAGGAACACCCGGGCGTCGGCGGTGCGGTCGCGGTCGTCCTCCACGCACATCGGATGGCCGCACCCACAGCCGGTGGCGGTCGGCCCGACCGACGGTGGCGGCGTCACCGTCTCCGCCAGCAGCTGGTGACCGGCGATCAGGTCGAGCGGGTTGTCGATCTCGGCCTGTGCCGGTGGTGCGGCGTGCACCGGCGGCGGGGCCCCCGGGCGGGGGGGCCCCCCCCGGGGCGCCGCCCCCCGCCCCCCGCCGGGCGGGGCCCCCCCGCCCCGCC
>NZ_JBHWIJ010000238.1:1059-9481 GCF_042732255.1 Kitasatospora sp. NPDC059803
CGCGCCCGCGGCGGGGGCCTCCTCCCGGGTGGCGCCGCCGCAGGCGCCGCGTCGGGCGGGAATCCGGCGGCCGCGCGGGCCGGCCGGGACGGCGAGCTTGCTCACTGCTGCCATCGCGCACCCCCGGGGGCGGAGGCAGGGCGTCTGAGGTACGGCATGGCGATACGGTCCCCTTGCTGGTGGCGGGCCGGCCCGGTGGGCACGGGTGCTGCGGCGAGGATCCGTCGAGGACGCGCACGGGCGTCGGCTGCGGAATCCGGGACTGGGGAGGGGCGCCGACCGCAGCGGCTGGGAACGGGGCGGTCAGCGCGCAGCGCGCGGGCGACAGAGCTCGTCGAAACACCGTCGGTGCCACGAGCCGCCGATCCCGACCAGGGTGATGTCGGTCCGCCGAATAGCCATGCGGGGAACCCTAGGTCCGGTTCCTTGTGCAGGTCAAGGACGGAACCGGGGCTCGGCGTCCTGGGCAGTGGCGGTCCTGACACTCCGGATGCTGTGACCAGGAGTAACAGCATCAAGTGCTGACTGGCTGTCCGGGCCACCGGTCCGCAACGCTCCTTCAAGCGGCCGCAGCTGCCGGAGCGGCACCGACGTCCCCCGTCCCACGGACCGCCCGACCCGTGCTCCGGCACCCGATCCCGCCCCGACGCGGCATCCGCCCCCCGGCGAACGGCCCGTCCCACGGCCCCGGTCCGGCGGTCCAGCACCCCGGACGCCGCCGGTGACTGCCGGTTACCACCGCCGACCGTCCCGAACCGCTCCCCGAACCGCCCCTCCCGGAAGGACCACCAGCCCCATGCCCGCCCCGCCCAACCGGCCCGCCGCCGGCCAGTCCGGCGCCACGCCACGGAGGGCCGGGTGACCCGCTTCCTGCTGCGCCGCCTCCTGCTGGCCGTACCGACCCTGCTCGGCGTCACCGCCGTCGTCTTCGCGACCGTCACGCTCGTCCCCGGCGATCCGGTGGCCCTCTTCCTCGGGCCGGGCGCACCGCCCGAGGCCCGCCGCGAGCTCTCCGAGCGGCTCGGCCTGGACCAGCCGTTGCCCGTCCGCTACGCCTCCTGGCTCTGGCACGCGCTCACCGGCGACCTCGGCACCTCCGTCTCCGGCCAGCGCCCGGTCGCCGACCTGCTGCTCCCGGCGCTCGGCCAGACGCTGACCCTGACCGCGGCCGCCTTCCTGCTGGTGCTGGTCGGCGGGGTGGCGCTGGGCGCCGTCGGCGCGCTGCGCCCGCGCGGCCCCGGCGGGCGGATCTCCGGCGCGCTGTCCGCCCTCGCGGTCTCCGCCCCGCAGTACTCGGTGGCCCTGCTGCTGATCGCCGTCTTCGCCGTGGGCCTGCGCTGGCTGCCGGCCGGGGGCACGCACGACGTGTTCGGCTCCGGCGGCCTGCCCGACCTGGCCCGCCACCTGATCCTGCCGGCCGTGGCCGCCGCGCTCGTCCCGCTCGGGCTCACCGCCCGGGTGTTCCGGGCCGCGCTGGGGGGCGTGCTGGCCGGCGAGCTGGCCGACTCGCTGCGCGCCCGCGGCCTGCGCCCGGCCACCGTGCTGCGGCACTGCGTGCACAACGCCTCGCCGGCGCTGCTGACCATCGGCGGCCTGCAACTCGCCTACCTCCTGGAAGGGGTGATCTTCGTGGAGACCCTGTTCGCCTGGCCCGGCGTCGGCCGGCTGCTGTACGACGCGCTCACCTCCCGCGACCTGCCCCTGGTGCAGGGCGGGGTGCTGGTGGTGGCGGTCGCGTTCGTCGGCGTCAACATCCTCGTGGACGCGGCGCACGCGGCGATCGACCCGCGAGTAAGGAACTGATGTGACGTCACGTGTCCTCGCCCGAGCGAACCTCGGCCTGACCGTCCCCGCCGCCCTCGCGGCGCTGCTGGTCCTGCTCGCGCTCGCCGCGCCACTGGTCGCCCCGTACGACCCGGCCGCCGGGCGGCTGGCGGACCGGCTGCTCGACCCGGGCAGCCCCGGCCACCTGCTCGGCACCGACGGCCAGGGCCGCGACCTGCTCAGCCGGCTGATCTGGGCCGGGCGCGCCTCGCTCACCGGCGGGCTCGTCCCGGTCGCGGTGGCCGCCGTCGTCGGCACCCTGCTCGGCGTCGTGGCCGGGCTCGGCGGCCGGACCACCGAACAGGCCCTGCTGCGCCTGCTGGACGTGCTCTACGCCTTCCCCGGGGTGCTGCTGGCGATCGCCATCGCCTCGCTGCTCACGCCCGGCCTGGGCGCGACCGTGCTCGCGCTGTCGGTAGTGCTCACCCCCGCGGTGGCGCGGGTCGCGTTCACCGAGACCCGGCGGGTCCGGGCCGCCGAATACCTGGTGGCCGCCCGGGTCAGCGGCGCCGGCTGGGGGTCACTGGTCCTGCGCCAGGTCGCCCCGGTGGTCGCGCCGGTGGTCCTGGTGTACGCGTCCTCGCTGGTCGGGCTGGCCATCATGTACGCCGCCGGGCTGTCCTTCCTCGGGCTCGGGGTCGCCCCGCCCACCGCCGAGTGGGGCGCGATGCTGGAGGAGCTGCGGCCCTCGCTGCTCACCCACCCCTGGGTGGCGGTCCTGCCGGCCCTGGTCATCATCGCCGTCTCGGTCGTCTTCAACACCCTCGGCGAGACACTGCGCACCCGCGTCGGCGACACCGGCGCCCTGCTGGCGCACGCCGCCCCCGCCGCCGCGAGCCGGTCCACCGACCAGTCCGCCGACCGCTCAGCCGACCGCTCGGCCGACGGCTCGGCCCGGCCGGGAGCCGCGAAGCGGGTGGGCGCATGAGCACGCTGCTGGAGATCAACGGCCTGACCGTCGAGTACCCCGGCGGGGTCCGGGCCGTCGACGACGTCTCCCTCACCCTGCCCGCCGGCCGCTCCCTGGTGCTGCTCGGCGAATCCGGCAGCGGCAAGACCACCGTCGCCCGCACGGTGCTCGGGCTGCCGGGGCACGGCGCCGCCGTCACCGGAGGCGTCCGGCTCGCCGGGACGGACCTGCGGGCGCTCGGCGAACGCGCACTGGCCGACGTCCGCGGCCGGCGGATCGGCTACGTTCCGCAGGACCCGGCCGCCTCGCTCGACCCGCTGCGCCGGATCGGCCCGCAGCTCGCCGAGGTGCTGCGGCGGCACGGGATCGCCGCCGACCGCCGGGCCGCCCGCGCGGCCGTGCCGAAGCTGCTCGCCACCGCCGGCATCCCGGACCCGGAACGCGTCGCCCGGGCCTACCCGCACGAGCTCTCCGGCGGCCTGCGCCAGCGCGCCGCCATCGCCGTCGCGATCTGCTGCGGCCCGGAACTGCTGATCGCCGACGAGCCGACCACCGCGCTCGACGCGCTGATCCGCGGGCGGATCCTCGACCTGTTCACCACCCTGCGCGCCGACTGCGGCATCGCCCTGCTGCTGGTCACCCACGACCTCGCGGCGGCCCGCCGGATCGGCGGCACCGTGGCGGTCATGCGGGCCGGCCGGATCGTCGAACTCGGTCCCGCCGAACGGGTGCTGGGCGACCCGGAACACGCCTTCACCGCCGCCCTGGTGGCCGCCGAACCAGGAGCCCGCCGATGAACGCCGTAGACCACACCCACCCGGGCCCGGTCCTGGTCGTCGACGCCGTCACCAAGCGCTACGGCGACCGGACCGCCCTGGACGCCGTCAGCCTCACCGTCGCGCCGGGCGAGACCGTCGGCCTGGTCGGCGAATCCGGCTCGGGGAAGTCCACCCTGGCCCGCCTCGCCCTCGGGGTGCTCGCCCCCGACGCCGGCAGCGTCCGCTTCGCCGGCCGCGATCCGTACCGGCTGCGCGGCCGCGCCGACCGGGCGCTGCGGGGCCGCCTCCAGTTCGTCCCGCAGGACCCGCGCGGATCGCTCAACCCCAGCCTGCGCGCCGGGGAGGCGGTCGCCTTCGCGCTGCGCCTGCACGGTACGCCGCGCGCCGAACGCGCCGCGGCCGTCGCCCGGCTCTTCACCCAGGTCGGCCTGGAGCCCGCGCTCGCCGACCGCTACCCCCGGGAGCTGTCCGGCGGGCAGCTCCAGCGGGTGGCCGTCGCCCGGGCCCTGGCCACCGGACCGGACCTGGTGGTCTGCGACGAACCGACCTCCGCCCTCGACCGCAGCGTGCAGGCCCGCCTGCTCGACCTGCTGACCGACCTCCAGGAACGCACCGGCCTGGCCTACCTGTTCATCTCCCACGACCTCGCCGTCGTCCGGCACCTCGCCCACCGGGTGCTGGTGCTGCGGCACGGCCGGGTGGTCGAGGAGGGCCCGGCCGGCCTGCTCTGGGACTCCCCCGCGCACCCGTACACCCGGGCGCTGCTGGAGGCCGCCACCGGCGTCGCGTGACCCGCCGCCGAAACTCCATGCCGACACACCGCCGCACCCCCGCACCCCCGCACCCCCGCACCGCTGAACCTCCGCACCACCGAACCGACGAGGAATCGCCATGACGCGCACCAGCCGTATCCGCTCCAGAGCCGTCGCCCTGCCGGCCGCCGCCGTTCTGCTCGCGGCGGCGGCAGGCTGCGCCGGCTCCGACGGCGGCGGCTCCGCGGGGGCGGGCGGCGGTGACGGCCGCGGCGGCACCCTGGTCATCGGCGCCACCGGCAAACTCCCCAACCCGGACACCGTGATCGGCGGCGCCGGCTTCGAGGGCAAGCGGCTGGTCTCCTTCCAGCTCTACGAGGGCCTCACCCGGTACGAACTACTCAAGGACACCGACAAGCCGCCGGTCGTCACCGGCGCCCTGGCCACCGACTGGCAGGTCGCCGCCGACGCCAGGACGTGGACCTTCACCCTCCGCAAGGGCGTCACCTTCCAGGACGGCACCCCGTTCGACGCCGACGCCGTGGTCTTCAACCTGGCCCGCTACCTCGACAAGAAGAGCCCCGAGTACACCGACGCCCTCGGCGCCGCCGCCGCCGAGTACGCGGGCGACATCGCCTCGTACCGCAAGACCGACGCCGACCACGTCGAGTTGGTCACCAAGGAGCCCAACGGCCACTTCCCCGAGGACCTCGCGCACGTCCTGATCGCGAGCCCCACCGCCGTCCGCAAGTCCGGCTCGGCGGACTTCGCCCAGCACCCGGTCGGCACCGGCCCCTTCTCGTTCGTCTCGCAGACCGAGGGCCAGCAGATCGAGCTGGCCGCCAACAAGAGCTACTGGCGCGGCGCCCCCAAGCTCGACCGGCTCGTGATCAAGGCGCTGCCGGACGCCGCGGCCCGCACCGCCGCCCTGCGTTCCGGCGGCGTGAACTGGATCGAGTACCCGAACCCGGACGACATCGACAGCCTCAAGGCCGACGGCGTCCAGATCGCCACGAACAGCTACGACCACCTCTGGTACTGGATCCTGGACACCTCGAAGGCGCCCTGGGACAACCCGCTGGTCCGCAGGGCCGCCAACTTCGCGATCGACCGCAAGGCCATCGCCGAGAAGCTGCTGCACGGCACCGCCGACCCCGCCTACCAGACCGCGCCGCGCGCCACCGCCGCCTACGACCCCGCTGGCGACGTCTACTCCTACGACCCCGCCAAGGCCCGGCAGTTGCTCGCCGAGGCCGGCGTCCCGAACGGCTTCAGCACCTCCGTCACCGTGCCCACCGGCGGCAGCGGCAATCTGCTGCCGGTGCCGATCGCCGAGGCCCTCCAGCGGGATCTCGCCGCCGTCGGCATCAAGGTCGAGCTGCGCACCACCGACTGGACCACGCTGATCGGCGCCGAGGCCAAGGGCCAGGTGGCGCTCGGCTCGGACGCCGTCGCCCAGTCCACCACGCTGTTCCAGTCCGAGGCGCTGCTCCCGCTGTTCATCGGCTCCAAGAGCCCGTTCTGGACCGGCCACTACACCAACCCGCAGGTCGACGAACTGCTCGCCTCCTCGGCCGCCGATGCCGACCAGGCCGCCCGGCAGGCCGGGTACCGCAAGGCGCTCGCCCTGGTCACCCAGGACGCGCCCTGGCTGTTCGTGGTCAACGACCGCAATCCGCGGGCCCTTTCGCCGAAGGTCCAGGGGCTCGTGCAGCCGCAGTCCTGGTTCCTCGACCTGACCACCGTATGGGTCCGCTGACCCGCGGACACCGCCTCTCCCCCGGCTCCGAAGAGCACCGCGCACCACAGGAAGGACGGCCATCCCGATGACCGACCCGCACCGACCGCACCACCACAGCGGGACCGTCCCGCCCGGCTCCGCGCACGGCCCCGAGCACGCCGCGCCGCCCAAGTGGGGCATCACCCTCCCGCTGCCCGGCCTGACCATCGACCGGCACCGGTTCCTGGTCGAGCGGCTGCCCGACCTCGGCTACACCGACGTGTGGAGCGCCGAGGGCGGCGGCACCGACGCCTTCACCCCGCTGGCCGCCACGGCGGCCTGGTCCCCCTCGCTGCGGATCGGCACCGGCATCGTCCCGGTGCACACCCGCGGCCCGGCCGTGCTCGCCCAGACCGCCGCGACACTCGCCCAACTCGCCCCGGGCCGACTGCTGCTGGGCATCGGAGCCTCGGTGCCCGCGCACGTCACCGACATCAACGGCATCCCGTTCGACGAGCCGTTCAAGCGGACCAGGGACGTCCTGCGCTTCGTCACCCGGGCGCTGCGCGGCGAGTACGTCACCGGCGGGTTCGACACCTTCGACATCACCGGCTACCGGCTGCCGCACCCCCCGACCGAGCCGGTCAAGGTCATCCTGGGCGCACTGCGGCCCAACATGCTCCGGCTCGGCTTCACCGAGGGCGACGGCGCCATCACCAACCTGCTGTTCCCGCACGACGTGCCGAAGATCCTGGACGCCGTCGGCCCGCAGCCGCCCGGGAAGGAACTGGTCGTCAAGGTCTTCGTCTGCCCCACCGACGACACCGACTACGCCCACCGCGCCAGCCGGCCGTTCCTCGCCTGGATCCTCAACCGCGAGCCGTACCGCAAGTTCCACGAGTGGCTGGGCCACGGCGAACTCCTCGCCGAGACCCACCGCCTCTGGGCGGCCGGCGACCCGGAGGGCGCCCAGAAGGCGCTGCCCGACGAGGTCGTCGACGGGCTGTTCATCAGCGGCTCGCCGGAGGAGTGCCGGGAGCGCATCCTCGCCTACCACCGCCCCGGTGTCACCACCATCCAGCTGTACGTGTCGCTGCCGCCCGAGGTGTTCGTCAGCCGCGCCAAGCTGCTCGACACCCTGGCCCGGCTCGGGCCGGCCGCCCTCTGACCGTCGCGCCCCACCCGTCCCCATCCCCTGCCACCCTCACGACGCTCACGACGCTCACGACCGGAGGAGAGCCGTGCCACTCGAAATCCGCGGCGGGGTCCGCGCCGCACCCGTCCCCGGCCACACCGCGCAGGAACGCCAGGCCCTGCGCTGGGCCCCCGACGGCCGCGACCGCACCGCCGACCCCGCGTACGTCACCCGCACCGCGCGGGAGAACGAGGAGGACGGGCTGGACAGCGCCCTGGTGGTGCAGTCCAGTTCGTGGCCCGACCCGTGGCTGGTGGCCTCGTGGGCCCTGGCCGCCACAACCCGGCTGCGCATCGCGGTCGCCCACCGGGTCGGCACCACCGCGCCGACCGTCGCCGCCCGCTCCCTCGCGACCCTGGACCGCCTCTCCGGCGGGCGGGCGGCGGCCCACGTCATCATCGGCTCCAGCGACCACGACACGGCCCGCGACGGCGACCTCCTGGACAAGCAGGAGCGCTACCGCCGGGCCGACGAGTACCTCGACCTGTTCACCCGCTACCTCGCCGCCGACCAGGACATCGACCACAAGGGCGAGTTCTACACCGTATCCGCCGCCCGGCCCGGCCTGCACCCCAGACCCGGCGGCGAGCTGCTCTCCTTCGGCGGCTCGTCACCGCAGGGCCTCGACCTGGCGGCCCGCTACGCGGAGGTGTACGCCGTCAGCCCGCTGCCGCTGCCGGACACCCGGCGGCGGATCGCCCAGGTCCGCACCGCCGCCGCCGCGCACGGCCGGACCCTGCGGATCTGGCGGCACGTCACCGTCGTCCTCGCCGACACCGACGAGGCGGCCCGCGACCGCGTCCGCCGGCTGCGCCGCGACGCCCTGCGCCTCACCTCCGGTAGCGGCGGGCCCTGGACGGAAGCCGTCCAGCTCGACCGCGACCGCGAGCGCGGCCGCTCCGACCCCTCCCGGGGCGACGAGCAGGTGGCCGCCTACATCCGCCGCTCCCTCACCGCCGCCTACGCCGGCTCCCCCGCCACCGTCGCCGCCCGCATCGGCCTGCTGCGCTCGGCCGGCGTGGACATCGTCCAGCTCGACCTCCCCGTCGAGACGGACCAGGACCGTGAGCTGCGCCGCAGCCTCGTCCGCCACCTCCGCACCGGCCTCGGCACCCCCGCCGACCGCCGCGTCTGGTGACCGGCGCCCCCGTTCGGGGGGGGGGGGGCGCGGGCCCCCCCCCCCCCCCGCCCCCCCCACGACCCCGACGCAGTGCGAGGGATTGATGTTTGTGTTTTTGGGTA
>NZ_JBHWIJ010000238.1:9491-13650 GCF_042732255.1 Kitasatospora sp. NPDC059803
GTGCTGCGCCGCAGCCTCGCCGGCCCCCGCCGCTCGGGCCTGGCCACCCCCGCGGAGCGCCGCGTTGGTGTACGGGCGCCCCGGTGGGGCCGGGGCGGTGGCTACCCGCCAGTGTCCCCGGGCCACGCCGGGCCCCTGACAGTGCCCAGATGTCTAGATGTTGGGGTTGATCGGACGGTCGCTGTCGGAGTGGTGCCAGTCGAACTCCTGGGTCTGCCCCATGCTCGCGTTCCGCCCCAGCGTCCAGAGTCCGTAGGAGGACCGCGGGCCCTGGTTGCCGACGTAGGTCAGGCAGGCACCGACGGCGTTGCACACGCCGCGGTCGGTGTCGAACGTCCAACGCTGCTTCGGGTCACCCCCGTTGCACCCCACCGCCGTGGCGCCCGGGCTGTCGGACGGGCCGCTCGGGACGTGGCCCGACAGACAACGGCCGTCGTTGGTGCTGTGGATGAGGCCGTCCGGCGAGACGAACCAGAACTGGTTCCAGGAGCCGTCGCACGGGCGCAGGACGACCGGCCGCCCGTCGCCGTTGGTCTGCCGGTACTCGTCCATGCAGTAGTAGGTGCCGTTGGGGCCGCCGCTGGCCGGGCGGGCGAGCGCCACGAGGGAACCGTAGGCATAGGGCTGCGGATTGACGGGGTCGGCCTGCGCGGCGGCGACGGGCAACGAGACGCTCAGGCCGATCGCGAGTGCCAGTGCTGAGACGATCTTTCGGGCGGACTTCATGAGGTCCGACACCTCCCTCTCTGACGTTGTGTCACTGCGGAATGCGGCCATCCTGGCAGCGGAGTTGAGGGCCTGGGCAGCTTTCCGAACGATCCCGAACAAACGGGAGTGTATGGATTTCGCCATTTGATTCACCTCAGTTGACAGGAACCCCCGGCGCGAAGAGGCTGTTCACGCAGGCCCGGCGGGGGGAGGACAGAGCTTTGACCTGGTCACCTATGCGCACCACAGCGGCCCCGTGCATCTGCCGGGCAGCCGAGGCCAACTCCGCTGTGACGCCAGCCAGTTCGCACTCCCTGGACGCACTCGCCGAGTCCCTCACCCTGCTCCGGCAGGAGGCCGGCAGCCCCTCCTACTCGACGATCGTCCGGCGGATCAGCTCCGTCCGGGCAGCCCGCGGCGTCCCGGCCGGGGAACGCACACCCGGGCGGATCACCGTCTACGACTGCTTCCGCAGCGGACGCCAACGCCTGGACGTCGAACTGCTCTCCGACATCGTCCAGGCCCTCGGCGCGGACCCGGCCCCCTGGCGCCGCGCCTACCGCGCCGCCTCCCGCTGATCGTCGGCTATCCGCGGCCCGAACCCGGAGCGGCCGGGCCGGCCGGGGCCGCCTCCGGCTTCGTGTGGAGGATCTCGCGGGCCTGCTCCGCCGCGCGGACGATGCTCTCGGAGACAAAATCGACGAAGCGGGCGATGTTCTCCAGGCGGGTGGCGGCCGGGGTCTGCGGGCCGAGGACGCCGACGCCCTGCCGCGCGACCTCGACGAGGTGGGCGGTGGCGCGGGCGCTGGCCATCATCGACTGGTACCAGACATCGTCGTCGACGACGTAGCGCTCGCGGCGGCGCTCGTCGCGCTCCCGGCGGACGAGGCCCTGGCCGTCGAGGAACGCGATCGCCTTGGAGATGGACGGCGGGCTGACCTGGAGGTGCCGGGCCAGCTCGGACGCGGTGAGACTGCCGCTGTCGGTGAGGGTGAGGCAGGCCAGCACCCGGGCCGTCATCTTGGGCATGCCGGAGGCCATCAGGACGGTGGTGTACGTCTCCTGGTACTCGCGCACGGCCTCGGCGTCGCGCCCGTGGGCCTGCGGGGGCGCCTCCGACCCCCGGGGCGCGGCCGGCCTGCGCCGTTGGGCGCGGCGGCGTTCGGTGGCGCGATGGGCCAGGTCGGCGCGGTAGGCGGTGGGGCCGCCGTTGCGCATCACCTCGCGCGTGACCGTCGAGGTGGGTCGGTCGAGCCGCCTGGCGATCTCCGCGTAGGCGAGGCCGTCGGCCATCCCCAGCGCGATCTGCTGGCGTTCCTGCTGAGTGAGCCTGCCTCCCGGCACCGCGATTCTCCCTTCACGCTTCCCTGAATGCCCTCACCATAGCGTTCACCCCCATTCCAGTGCAACGAAGACGGCGGCTGACGTTGCGTTAAATCCAAAGCCACTGCAACGATAGTTCCGCTTTCACCTGCATCGATACCGATTTCAAGCAACGGACTTGTTGCCACTATCCATGAAGGCAACGTAGCGTTTCCATCATCAGAAACAACGAGCCGCAGCAGCCCGCCACCCCCACACCCGGAAGAAGGCACCCCATGACCATCAAGCAGCCCGTCTGGACCGGCATGGTCTCCGTCGACGACACCGCCCTGGCCGTGACCGACACCGGCGGGCCCGGCCGTCCCGTGGTCTACCTCAACGGCTCCTACGCCGACCAGTCGCACTGGCGGCGCGTCATCGCCGACCTCGGCGACGGCTACCGGCACATCACCTTCGACGAGCGCGCCCGCGGCAAGTCGAAGCGCTCGGCGGACTACTCGTTCGAAGCGTGCCTGCGCGACGTCGACGCCGTCCTCACCGCGAGGGGCGTGGACCGGCCGATCCTGGTGGGCTGGTCCTACGGCGCGATGCTCGCGGTGCACTGGGCCGCCCGGCACCCGGACCGCGTCCTCGGGGCGGTGTCCGTGGACGGCGCGTTCCCGCACGAGTGGCTCGACGACGCCACCCGGGAGCAGGTCCGCAAGCTGTTCCGCCGGCTCAGCCCGCTGTTCCCGATCGCCCGCCGACTCGGCATGGCCGCGCGGATGAGCGCCGAGCAGCACGCCGAGATCAATCTTGAGATCAACGAGCTCTGCGCGCCCGCCGCCCTCGACCCGGTCTTCGACCAGGTGACCGCACCGGTCCGGTACGTGGTCGCCACGGGCGGCAACCTGGGCGGCGAAGCGAAGCTGATGGAACAGATCCGCACCAACCTCGACCCGGTGCTCGCCCGCAACCCGAACATCCGGGTCAGCACGAAGGTCGCGAGCAACCACTCCAAGATCCTGCGCAAGGACTTCCACGCCATCGCCGACGCCGTCCGCGACCTCGCCGCCACCCCCGCGAGCGTGGCCGGCTGAGCCCCGCGCCGACCCGAACCGGCCCTGCGGGGTCACCGCGAAGCGCTCGCACGACGGGCGGCCGTTCGGGCGAACTTCCCTCGGAATTACCGCATTCGGGTGACACGCGGCCGGCCTCGCCCGCCGGGGCCGTTAGCGTGACTGACCGTCACCGGCCGTCCGGTCGGGCGGAGCTGCGCGCAGCTCGGGGGTCGGGGGCGGAGGCCTTCGCCGGATTCCCCACGCGCCGCCCGCTGTCCGCTGTCCGCTGTCCGGGGACGATCCCGACACCGTGCTTCACCAGCTGGGAGGTTCTCCGCCATGCCCGTGTCGAGTCGATACCTGAACGCCTGGGAGGGCTTCTGGCGCGACGCACCGGCGGAGGCCGGCGCGGTGATCTGGGACGCGGAGCCTGCGCTCACCGCGAGCGTGCACCTCGCGCTGTTCGACCCCTACCTCGTCGACCCGGCGCTGCCCGTCGTCGACGTCGGCTGCGGCAACGGCACCCAGACCCGCTTCCTCGCCGGCCGCTTCGACCACGTCCTCGGGGTCGACCTGTCCGCCGCCGCCGTGGAGCTCGCCCGCACCCAGCATCCCGACGGGCGGGCCGAGTTCGCCCGGCTCGACGCCACCGACCAGCAGGGCGTCCGGGAGCTGCACGCCCGGCTCGGCGATGCCAACGTGTACGTACGCGCCCTGATCCACCAGTGCGAACCGGCCGACCGCCAGCCGGTCGCCGACGCCATCGCCGCCCTGGTCGGGGATCGCGGCCGGGCGTTCGTCGTCGAGCTGTCCTCGTCGGCGAAGGCCGTCCTGGCCGGCCTCGCCCAGAGCCCACAGGGCCCTCCCCCGAAGCTGCGCCCCGTCTTCGAGCACGGCCTCGCCCCCGCCGAGGTCGTCGACTCGGCCTTCGGCGAACTGTTCCGCACCGCCGGGCTCACCGTCCTCGCCTCCGGCGAACTGCCGTTGTTCCTCACCGAGTTCGCGCCCGACGGCAGCCGGATCGACCTCCCGTCCCACTGGCTGGTGGTGGGCGCGGCCGGCACACCGCAGAGGTGACGCGGTGGGGG
>NZ_JBHWIJ010000239.1:0-13627 GCF_042732255.1 Kitasatospora sp. NPDC059803
GGCGCGGGGGCCGGCCCGGGGGTGAGGGCGGGGCGGCGGCGCGGGCGGCCGCGCGGGCGGGGGCGGTGCCCGCGGCGGCGAGCAGGGCGGTGGCGGCCAGGGCGGCCAGGGCGCTGCGGCGGCCGAACTGCGGGGCGGCCGCGGTGTGCGGGGCGGCAGCGGCGTACGGGGTGGTCACGGTGTGCGGGGTGGTCATGGGCCCACGGTGGCGGGTCGGGCCCTGCGGGCGCGTCGGGCCGGCGCAGGAGCGCCGGGCGGCGGGTACGACCGCGGGCATAGGCCCCGGGGCGCAGGTCTCAGCCGGAGACGGCGGGCCCAGCGGGCGCGGCGGGAGCTGCGGGGGCAGCGGGCGCACCGGTGAGGAGGGCGTCGAGCAGGCCGGGGAAGCGGGTGTCGAGGTCGGTGCGGCGCAGGCTGACGAAGCGGTTGCGCCCGGCGACGCGGGTGGTGGTGACGCCGGCCTCGCGCAGGACGCGCATGTGGTGGGAGACGGTCGACTTGTGGAGGTGCTCCAGGCCCAGGTCTCGGGGGGCGCAGGAGTGTTCGGCGCCGTCGGCGTAGCTGAGCAGCAGGGTCATCCGGACGGGGTCGCCGAGGGCGTGCAGGACCGTGACGAGGTCGATGTCGGCGGTGGTGGGCTGGGGCAGCCGCTCGTCTTCGGTCATGGCACGTGGTCCTCGTCGGGTCGGCGTTGGTTTGACATTGACTTCCTCCCCGCCCTGAAGGGCGGGGACTCCGGCCGCGCGTGCCGCGCGGGGGCTTCGCCCCGCGTGGGTGCGGTCGGCCGGTGGTTGGCGCTTCACCGACCGGGTAACCCCGAGGTCTCCACGCCCTGAGACCGCCTGCCCGGCGGCCTTGATGTTCTTCGCCGCGTTCACGTCGGCGTGGTCGGTGTGTCCGCAAGCGGTGCACTCGAAGACCGCTTGGCTCTTGCGGTTCTTCGGGTCCACGCGCCTACACACGTTGCACGTCTGGGAGGTGTACGCGGGGTCGACCAGTACGACGTCCGTCCCGGTGTACCGGGCGGCGTTGCGAAGGGCCAGTTCCAGCATGTTCCATCCCTTGTCCAGGATGGCCCGGTTGAGCCCGGCCTTGGCCCGGACATTGCGCCCGGGGTGTTCGACGGTCCCGGCCGCCGAAGCGGACATGTTCTTGATCCGGAGGTCTTCGAGGACGACCAGCGCGGCCTGGCCGGTGATCCGGTTCGCCGTCCAGGCACAGAAGTCCGCGCGGCGGTTTCGGACCCGGCCGGTGATCCGGTTGATCGCCGCGATCGTCTGCTCGCGGCGAGTACTGCCCTTCTTCTGCCGGGCCTGCTTCTGCCGCAGCCGGCGCAGCCTCGCTGTCTCGCCCGCCGTGGCGAACCGCCGGTCGTGGAACGTGCCGTCGCTGGTGGTGGCGGCGATCTTCACGCCGCGGTCGATCCCGACCGCCGTGGACGGCATCACGTGCGCCTCGGGTGTTGCTTTGCCGTCCTCAACCAGGAACGAGACGAACCAGTGCCGCCCCTGCCGGGTGACCGTCGCCGACCGGATCCCGCCACCCAGCGGACGCGACCAGCGAAACCGCACCCACCCGAGCTTGGGCAGTCTGGCGCGGCCCCACCTGCGGCCCATCCGCTCCACCGTGATCAGGTTCCCGGCCGGGAAGCGGAACGACGGCGACCAGCGCCGCACCGGGCGCCACCGCACCCCGAACGTCCCGTGCTCCCGGCACGCCCGGTCCAGATCCCGAAGTGTCTGCTGCAACACATGCGACGGCGCGACCGCCAGCCACGGAAACTCCCGCTTCGCCTCCGCAAGCTCAGCGGCCTGCGGCACGTAGTTCATCCACGCCTCGCGCCGCCGATACTCCCGGCGCTGCTCCAGAGCGATGTTCCACACCGACCGGCAGATGTTGCCGAACGTCTCACACAACACCGCCTGATCTGAGGTGAGTTCAAGCCGATACCTGCGGCCGGACAGCACGGGAACACCACCCTTCCAACCACTGTGATCAACGTAGTGCACGCCACCGACAACGCAGCGACCCGCGCAGCTTCGCGCCAAGGATGGGCCAACCCCCAGGCAAAGCAGGCGATCTGCGCCCAAGAGTTCAGATCATCCACCAATCCCCTAGTGTTTGACGAGCGTCAAACTGTTGCCCTATCGTCAAACAATCGGGGGGCTTTTCCATGCCCGTACGCCTGCTCCTGCTCGCTCTCGGCACCTTCGCCATGGGCACCGACTCGATGGTCGTCGCCGGCATCCTCGGCCCGATCGCCGCCGACCTGGGGGTGTCCGTGCCGGCCGCGGGCCAGCTGGTCACCGTCTTCGCGCTCGGCTACGCGCTGCTGGCCCCGGCGCTGGCCGCGCTCACCGCCCGCTGGCCGCGCCGGCGGCTGCTGCTGACCGCGCTCGTGGTGTTCAGCGCGGCCAACGCGCTCAGCGCGCTCGCCCCCAGCTACGGGCTGCTGCTGGCCACCCGGGTCCTGGCGGCCGCCGGGGCCGCGCTGTACACGCCGACCGCCAACGCGGTGGCCACCACCCTGGTCACCCCCGAGCGGCGCGGACGGGCGCTGGCCACCGTACTGGGCGGGATGACGGTGGCCACCGCACTGGGCGTGCCGCTGGGCACCTGGGTGGGGCGCGGCGACTGGCGGATGACGATGTGGCTGGTCACCGCGCTGGGCGTGGCGGCGCTGGCGGGGCTGGCGCTGCTGCTGCGCGACCTGCCCGCGCCGGTGGCGGCGCCGGGGCTGCGGGCGCGCCTGGCCCCGCTGGGGCAGCGACGGGTGCTGGGGGCGGCGGCCACCACGCTGGCGTTCTTCCTGGCCTTCCAGTGCGTCTACATCTACCTGGCCACCGCCGTCTCGGGGGCGACCGGGGGCGACGCGGACCGGCTGAGCCTGGTGCTGCTGACGGCGGGCGTGATGTCGGTGGCGGGCAGCTGGCTGGGCGGGCGCCTGGTGGACCGGGTCGGGGTGCGGCGGGTGCTGCTGACCGGCTCGACGGTGGCGGCGGGCGCGTTCGCCGCGCTGCCCTGGCTGGGGCGCAGCATGCCGGGGGCGCTGGTGTACGCGGCGGTGGTGCCGCTGGCGGGGTGGGCGGTGTCGGTGGCGCTGCCGCACCGGCTGGCGTCGATCGATCCGGGGAACGCGCCGCTGCTGATCTCGCTGAACAGCAGCGCGCTGTACCTGGGGACGGCGGCCGGGGGCGTGGCGGGCAGTGCGGCGATCGCGGTGCTGGGCGGGCGGTGGTTCCCGTTCGCGGCGGCGGGGCTGGCGCTGGTGGCGGCGGTGACGGCGGCGGCGACCACGCGGGACGCGCGGGCGGGTGCACCGGCGGCGGCGGAGGAGGAGGTGGCGACGGTGCCGGCGCCGGCACCGTCGCGGTCCTGATCGTCGAACAGACCGGGGTCTCAGCGGGCGGAGCCGAGGTTGCGGTCGGCCTCGGCTCCGGCGAGCAGGAGGGTGGTCTCCTCGATGCGGCGCAGGCGTCCGCAGGGGGCGTACCGGCCGAAGAGGTAGACCTCCATGGAGACCCGGGTGCCGTCGGTCTTGAGGACGTCGACGGTGTGCCGGGTGGCGGTGCGGTCGCCGTCGTGGAGTTCCTCGTGGACCTGGACGCGGCCGGAGGCGACCACGGCGCGCAGGTGGCGGATGTGGTCGGTGAAGGCGGCGCGGTCGTCCCAGCGGCCGTCGGTGCGCTGGCGGTAGTCGGGGGTGAAGTGGCGCTCGACGGCGGTCTCCAGGTCGAGGCCGGGGGTGAAGAGCAGGTCGTCGAGGGCGGCGGCGATGGTGGTGCGGGGGGCGGTGGCGGGCATGGGGGTTCCCTTCTCGGAATCCGGCAATGCGTGCGTGGCGCACGCTTCATGGGGTGAGCGTACCCCAGGAACGCGTGCGCCGCGCACGCTATGATCGAGGGGTGGACCACTCCCCCGAAATCCCCGACCCCGAGACCAAGACCGACCCGGAGGCCGCCCCCGGCCTCGGGGACACCGTCGCCCAGGCCCTGGCCGTCCTGCTGCGCCGCCCCGCCCGCGCCGCGCTCTACCGGCGCCTGACCGAGGGCCTGGGCGAGGCGGTGGACGAGGTCACCTACCCCGTGCTCTCCGGCCTGGCCCGCACCGGGGCGCGCAGCGCCGCCGACCTGGCCGCCGAGATCGGCCTGGACCGCTCCGGGGTCAGCCGCCGGGCCACCCGTCTGGAGGAGGCCGGGCTGCTGCGCCGCGAGGCCGACCCGCACGATCAGCGCGCCACCCTGCTGACCCTGACCGGCGCGGGCGAGCGCACCGTGGCGGTGATGCGCGGGCGCCTGGCCGGCGGCATCGAGGAGGCGCTCGCCTCCTGGCCGCCCGGGGAGGCCGAGGCGTTCGCCCGGTCGCTGCGGCGCTTCACCGAGCAGGGCCCGTTCGGCTGAGCACGCGGCGAAAGGGCTAAGGGGCGGCGGAGCTAAGCGGCGCACGCGGCGAGGGCGCGCGCGGGGCGACGGGGCGCGCGGGACAGCGCCGTGAGGGCGAGGGGCCCGGAAAACGCGGGTGCCCCGGGCCGGGGAACCGGTCCGGGGCACCCGCGGGCGCGGGGATCAGGCGCCGAGGACCTCGCCGACCAGGGCGCGGGCCTCCTCCTGCACCCGGGCCAGGTGGCCGGTGCCGAGGAAGGACTCGGCGTAGATCTTGTAGACGTCCTCGGTGCCCGAGGGGCGGGCCGCGAACCAGGCGTTGTCGGTGCACACCTTGATGCCGCCGATCGGCGCGCCGTTGCCGGGCGCCTCGGCCAGCACCGCGGTCACCGCCTCGCCGGCCAGCTCGCCCGCGGTGACCTGCTGCGGGGAGAGCCGGGCCAGGCGCGCCTTCTGCTCGCGGTCGGCCGGGGCGTCCACCCGGGCGTAGGCGGGGGCGCCGTGGCGCTCGGTCAGCTCCCGGTAGTAGGCGCTGGGGGTGGCGCCGGTGACGGCGGTGATCTCGGAGGCCAGCAGGGCCAGCAGGATGCCGTCCTTGTCGGTGGTCCACACCCCGCCGTCGCGGCGCAGGAACGAGGCGCCGGCCGACTCCTCGCCGCCGAAGGCGATCGAGCCCTCCGCGAGCCCGTCGACGAACCACTTGAAGCCCACCGGCACCTCGACCAGTTCGCGCTTGAGGTCGGCGGCGACCCGGTCCAGCATCGAGGAGGACACCAGCGTCTTGCCGACCGCGGCGTCGGCGGGCCAGTCCGCGCGGTGGCGGTACAGGTAGTCGACGGCCACCGCCAGGTAGTGGTTGGGGTTCATCAGGCCGCCGTCGGGGGTGACGATGCCGTGCCGGTCGGCGTCCGCGTCGTTGCCGGTGGCGATGGCGTACTCGTCTCGGCGCCCGATCAGGGAGGCCATCGCGGACGGCGAGGAGCAGTCCATGCGGATCTTGCCGTCCCAGTCCAGCGTCATGAACCGCCAGGTCGGGTCGGTGACCGGGTTGACCACCGTCAGGTCCAGGCGGTGCGTCTCGGCGATGCGCGCCCAGTACGCCACCGACGCCCCGCCCAGCGGGTCCGCGCCGATGCGCAGCCCGGCCGCGCGCACCGCGTCCAGGTCGAGGACGGCGGGCAGGTCATCGACGTAGGTGCCCAGGTAGTCGTGGCGCCCGGTGGTCGCCGCCGCCAGCGCCCGCGCGTACGGGACGCGCTTGACGCCGCGCAGGCCCTCGCGGATCAGCTCGTTGGCGCGGTCCTGGATCCAGCCGGTGGCCTGCGAGCCGGCCGGGCCGCCGCTGGGCGGGTTGTACTTGAAGCCGCCGTCGCGCGGCGGGTTGTGCGAGGGGGTGACCACGATGCCGTCCGCCAGCGCCCGGGGGCTGCGCCGGTTGTGGGCCAGGATCGCGTGCGAGACCGCGGGCGTGGGGGTGTAGCCGTCGGCCGCGTCCAGCAGTACCTGCACGCCGTTGGCGGCCAGCACCTCCACCGCCGTCACCTTCGCCGGCTCCGAGAGCGCGTGCGTGTCGGCGCCCAGGAACAGCGGTCCTGCGATGCCCTGTTGGGCCCGGTACTCGCAGATCGCCTGCGTGGTCGCGGCGATGTGGTCCTCGTTGAACGCGGCGTCCAGCGAGGACCCGCGGTGGCCCGAGGTGCCGAACGCCACCCGCTGGCCGACCTCCTGAGGGTCCGGGTTCAGCGCGTAGTACGCCGTCACCAGCCGCGCCACATCCACCAGGTCATCCGGCTGTGCCAACTGCCCGGCCCGTGCGTGTGCCATCCGTCTTCTCCCGCCAACTTCCCGTACGCGTCCTTGCCCCGTGCCACCGATCGTAGCCAGAACGCGACCGTGCCCCGAACCGCGAGGCGGGGCGGGGCACAGCGGGGCCGGAGTTCAGGGGCCGGGGTTCAGGGGCCGGGGTTCAGGCGGGCAGCTGCTGGCGGTAGGCGTCCAGGGCGGGGGCGGTGGTGGTGGCGAGGAACTCGGTCACCGTGTAGGCGACCAGGCCCTCGCGGGCGAAGGGGTCGGTGCGGGTCAGCTCCTCGACCGCGGCGCGGTCCTCGCCCAGCGCGATGATCACCCCGCCCTCGCGCGGCACCTTGCGGCCCGAGGCGAGGAAGGTGCCGGCCTCGTAGTGCCCGCGCAGCCACTCGACGTGCTGCGGCAGGGCGGCGTCGATGCGCTCCAGCGGGGCGGTGTACGTCAGCTCAAGTACGAACATGCGACCAGGCTAGCCCCGCACGGCAGGGGCCTCGCGGCCGGGGATCCCGGCGTGTACCGAGCCCCATTGTGCCAGTTCAGCGGGGGGTTTCGGTAGGACGCAGAGCACCCGGATCACACCTTGCCGGGCGGCGGGCGCAGCCCGCAGACTCGTCCGCATCCACTCCTTCGGCCACGCGCCGGCCCCCTGTCCAGGGCGGCCGGGGCGCGCGCCGTGCTGCGCACGGGCCGTACGGCGCCGCAGGCGGTGGGCGGTGAACAGTGAACGGACGAAGGGGGACGCGAGGATGACGGTGCACAAGGACGCGGCGCACAGGGACACGGCGCACAGGGACCTGGTGCTCAAGGCGCGGGTGCGGCTGCTGAGCCACAACGAGTGGGTCCTGGACGCCCCGGAGGGGCTGTGGGTGTACCGGGCGCTGTTCCCGGTCAGCCCGCCCGTGTACGCCTACAAGCTCGCCTACGTGCTGTGGACGGCGGCCGACTCGCCGCGGGTGGCCCATCTGCCCCAGGCGCGGCGGGCGTTGCTGGAGGAGGCGCGGGCCGCCTGCGCGCACATCCCCGCCGGCGCCCCGGCCTACCAGATGCGGATGCCGGAGTACATCGCGGCCGCGCTGGCGGGGCTGGAGCAGGAGGGGCGTGCGGGGAGGTAGGTGGTCGCGGGGTGGTTGCGGTACAACAATCCCTATTTGACGACTGATCGGAGAAACGCTGATATGAGCAGTTCAGGTCTGTCCCGCCGCGCACTGATCGCCGGCGCCGGCGCCGCCGTCGTCGGCTGGAACACCGCCGCCCGCGCCTGGGCCGCCGAGCCGGGCGAGAACGTGGATCAACTGCCCGCCCTGGACGGCACGGTGGCCCTGCGGGGTGCCGACGTGGAACGGTTCTCCTCCGACTTCGGGCACCTGGTCACCGCCTCGCCCCGCGCGGTGCTGCGCCCGGCCTCGGTGCGCGACGTCCAGAAGGTGGTGGCCTTCGCCCGCCGCCACCGCATCCCGGTGGCGGTCAACGGGCAGAGCGGCGACCAGGCGGCGGCCGGCGACAGCGGGCTGGAGTCGCACTCCAGCTACGGCCAGGCCAACCCCCGCGGCGGCATCGCGATCGACGCGCGCGGGCTGTCGCGGATCCTCTCCGTCGAACCCGGGCGGGCCGTGGTGGAGGCGGGCGCCACCTGGGCGCAGCTGACGGACGCGGCGCTGGCGGCGGGCTGGATGCCGCCGTGCCTGACGGACTACCTGCACCTGTCGGTGGGCGGGACGCTGAGCGTGGGCGGCATCGGCGGGGCGGTGCAGCGCCACGGGCTGCAGGCGGACACCGTGCGGTCGCTGGACGTGGTGACCGGTACCGGCGAGCTGGTGACGGCCTCGCGCGAGCACAACCGGGAGCTGTTCGAGGCGGTGCTGGCCGGCGGCGGGCAGGTGGGGATCATCGTGCGGGCCACGCTCGCCCTGGTGCCGGCGCGCGAGCGCGCCACCGTGTTCACCCTGGCCTACGACGACGCGGACCTCTACCGCGCGGACCAGGAGAAGGTGCTGGCCCAGGGCCGCTTCGACCTCCAGGTCGGCAACGTGGTGCGCAGCGCGGACGGGCAGCGGTGGCGCTACACGGCGGAGCTGGTGGCCTACGGGGACGCCGGGCGGGCGGTGGACCGGGAGGCGCTGCTGGCGGGGCTGCACGGGGTGGCGGGCGAGACGACGGTGGTGGAGCAGAGCTGGCGCGAGTACGCGTTCCGGGTGGACGCGTTCGCGGGGTACCTGCGGGCGGCCGGGTTCTGGGGGCTGCCGAAGCCGTGGCTGAGCCTGTTCCTGCCCGCCTCGACGGTGGGGGTGTTCATGCGGGAGGCGACCGCGCTGCTGACGGCGGAGGACCTGGGGGCGGGGCTGCTGCTGTTCTACCCGTACGCGCGGGCGCGGGTGGGGGCGCCGCTGGCGGTGCTGCCGCAGGAGCCGGTGGGCTGGCACTTCGACCTGCTGGCGTTCCCGGCGCCGGGGGCGGACACGGCGGCGATGCTGGAGCGCAACCGGCGGCTGTACGACCGGGCGGTGGAGCTGGGCGGCAAGCGCTACCTGATCGGGGCGGTGCCGGGGATGACGGGGGCGGACTGGCGGCGCCACTACGGCGGTCTGTGGGAGCGGGTGGAGCGGGCCAAGCGGCGGTGGGATCCGGCGGGGATCCTGGCGCCGGGCCAGGGCATCCACGCCGGCTGACAGCCGGGCCCCCGGGCCGCCTGCGGGGGGGCGGGCGGCCCGGCGGGGGGCAGACAGAAGGTGGTCAGGTGATCTCCAGCTGCGCCATCATGCCCATCGCGGAGTGGTCCAGCAGGTGGCAGTGGTAGGGGTAGCGGCCGCGGTAGGAGTCGAAGAGGGCCTGCAGGCGCACGCTCTCCCCCGGCAGCAGGCGCACGGTGTCCTTCAGCCCGGACTCCGCCGGGCCGGGCGCGGCGCCGTTGCGCGCCAGCACCCGGAACTGCACCAGGTGCAGGTGGAAGTTGTGCGGGACGTCCTTGTTGGCGTTGACGACCGTCCAGATCTCCGAGGTGCCGAACGCCACCGAGGCGTCCACCCGCGCCGGGTCGTACACCTTGCCGTCGATCAGTCCCAGCGGGGCGGCGCCGGGCTTCTCCTGGTACTCCAGGACGACGGTGCGCTCGCGGGCCGCCGCGCCCAGGGCGGGCAGGGTGCGCAGCTGGGCGGGGACGCGGCTGGGGTCGTCGGCGGCGCGGGTGATGTCGAAGCGCAGGACCTGGCCGACGTGTTCGGCGGGGCCGGGGGGCATGGAGTTGGTGAGGACGATGCTGGAGCCGACCGGGTAGCGGGAGAAGTCGACGACGACGTCGGCGCGCTCCCCGGGGGAGAGGTCGACGGTGTCGGTGACGTGGGGGCGTTCCAGCAGGCCGCCGTCGGAGCCGATCTGGGTGAGGGGGCCGCCGTCGGCCAGGCGCAGGGAGAAGAAGCGCAGGTTGGAGGAGTTGAGCAGGCGCAGCCGGTACTTGCGGGCGGCGACCTCGACCTTGGGCCAGGGGCGGCCGTTGGCGAGGATGGTGGTGCGGTTGAGGGGGTCGTCCATGCGGTAGACGAGGCGGCCCTGGGGGTCGAAGCGGGCGTCGCGCAGGGCGATGGGCAGGTCGTAGCGGCCGGCGGGCAGCGGCAGGGCGGCTTCGGTGGCGTCGGTGATCAGGTAGGTGCCGGCCAGGCCCCGGTAGACGTGCTCGGACTCCAGGTGGTGGGCGTGGTCGTGGAACCACAGGCTCGCGTGGGGCTGGTCGTTGGGGTAGGTGTAGGTGCGGGTGGCGCCGGTGTCCAGGAGGTTCATGGGGCCGCCGTCGGAGGCGACGGGGACGCGGGCGCCGTGCAGGTGGACGGAGACGGGGTCGTCCAGCAGGTTGGTCTGGCGCACCACGACCGGGCGTCCGGAGCGGGCGCGGATGACAGGGCCGGGGAAGGCGCCGTTGTAGGTGAGGACGTCGGTGCGGTGCCCGGGCAGGATGCGGGCGTAGGACTTGAGCATGGTGACGGCGTAGGTGTCGGCGCCGCCGTCGGTGGAGACGGGGGCGAGCACCGGGGGCAGGGGCATCGCGGCGGTGAACTTCGGTGCCAGGGCGGGGCCGGCGTCGGGACCCGGGTCGGCCTCGGCGGCGGGGGCGGTGGCGCCCGGGTGGGTGTGGGCGGCCGCGGCGGCGGCGGTCTCCACGGAGGCGGCCGGGCGCAGGGTGGTGCGCATGAGCAGGACCCCTCCCCCGGTCGCCAGGGCGGCGCCGATCATCCTGCGTCTGGTCACCATCGCGCGTCCTCCTGCTGCCGGCCCGGTGTGGCGGTGTGCCCGTGCGGCCCCGGCGGGTGGGGCGGGGGCGGGTTCCGGGGGTGATTGCAGCAGCGGATCCTTGCGCCCGGTTGGGGTCCGGCTGAGGCCCGGTGGAGCGCGCGGGGCGGGTTGCGGGCGGGGCGCGCGATGAGCTGCGGGTGTTGCGGGCCGCTTGCGGCGGGCAGTCACCGTGGCTCGCAGAACACTGGAGGATCCCTCGAAGGGAAGGGCCGGAGCGTGGACCTGCGGTACTGGCTGCCGAGGGCGGCCGAGGTCGCCGAGCAGTGGGGAGAGCGGTTCGGGCCGTACAGCCCGCACCCCTCGCACCAGGTGGACGACGCGGACTTCGCCGCCGCGTTCGAGCGCTTCGCCAAGCGCCTGGAGCACAACTATCCGTTCTTCCACCCCCGTTACGCCGGGCAGATGGTCAAGCCGCCGCACCCGGCCGCCGTCGTCGGCTACCTGACGGCGATGCGCTTCAACCCCAACAACCACGCCTACGAGGGCGGGCCCGCCACCAACGACATGGAACGCGAGTGCGTCGCCCAGCTGGCCGCCATGTTCGGCCTGCCCCGCCACGTCGGCCACCTCACCAGCAGCGGCACCATCGCCAACCTGGAAGCCCTGTACGTGGCCCGCCAGAGCCACCCCGGGCGCGGCGTCGCCTACAGCGCGCAGTCCCACTACACGCACAGCCGCATGTGCCACGTCCTGGGCGTCGAGGGCCACGCGGTGGCCGCCGACGCGGACGGGCGCATGGACGTCGACGCGCTGGCCGACCTGCTCGCCACCGGCCGCGTCGGCACGGTGGTCGTCACCGCCGGCACCACCGGGCTCGGCGCCGTCGACCCGGTGCACGAGGTGCTGGCACTGGCCCGCCGCCACGGGGTGCGGGTGCACGTGGACGCCGCCTACGGCGGGTTCTTCGCCCTGCTGGCCACCGACGACACCCAGGCCGCCGCCCTGCACCTGGACCCGGCGCCGTGGCGGGCCATCGCCGGCTGCGACTCCGTCACCGTCGACCCGCACAAGCACGGCCTGCAGCCCTACGGCTGCGGCGCGGTGCTGTTCGCCGACCCCGACATCGGCCGCCACTTCGCCCACGACTCCCCCTACACCTACTTCACCGACGCCGAACTGCACCTGGGCGAGATCAGCCTGGAATGCTCGCGCGCCGGCGCCGCGGCCGCCGCCCTGTGGCTGACCCTGCAACTGCTGCCGCTCACCCCCCAGGGCCTGGGCGCCGTCCTGGCCGGCGGGCGGCGCGCGGCCCTGGCCTGGGCGGACCTGATCGAGGACAGCCCGCACCTGACCCTCCACCAGCGCCCGCAACTGGACATCGTCACCTACCACCCCACCCCCGGCGGGACACCGATGTCCGCCGTCGACGCCGCCAGCCGGCACGTGCTGCGCCAGGGCATGGCCGACGAGCAGGACCCGCTCTACCTGAGCCTGCTGCGGGTGGACGCCGCCGACTTCACCCGCCGCCACCCGGCAGCGGCGGCGGACGCCGAGGGGGCCTCGGTGCTGCGCAGCGTCCTGATCAAGCCCGAGGCGGAGGACCACCTGCCGGCCCTGCACGCGCGCCTGACCTCGCTCGCCACCGCCCGGCCCTGACCCGCCCGTCGCCCCGCTGTACGAGTGCACCCCCCGTACGACCGCCCTGCTGTCCCGCCGCCTGTCTGCCGAGGAGTGTCCGTTGACCACCGCCACCGTCCCGCCGGGCGCCGCCCTCGCGGCCCCCGCGGTCCGCCCCGCCCGACCCGAGGAGGCCCCCGCCCTCGCCCGGGTGCTCGCCGCCGCCTTCCACGACGACCCGCTCACCCGCTGGGCCTTCCCCGACGACGCCCACCGCGCCCGCATCCTGCCCGCCTTCTTCCGCGTCCACGTCGACCAGTGCCTGGCCCACGGCGGCGCCCTGACCGCCCAGCACCCCGACGACCACGCCCCCGTCGGCGCGCTGCTCTTCCTGCCCCCCGGCGTGTGGGAACACCCCGGGGAGCAGGACCAGGCGGCCGCCCGCGCCCTGGACGCGGCCGTCGACGCCGACGCCCACCCCGAATCCGCCCGCCGCCTGGCCGCCATCACCCGCCTCCAGGCCCGCCGCCACCCGCGCCACCGCCCCCACCACTACCTGGCGTTCGTCGGCGCCCACCCCGACGCCCGCCGCACCGGCACCGGCACCGCCCTCCTGCGCGCCTTCCTGGCCCGCGTCGACCACGACGGCCAGGCCGCCTACGCCGAGACCAGCTCCCCCGGCGGCGCCCGGGTCTGCGGCGCCGGCGGCTTCACCCGCTTCGGCGAGGCCATCGCCCTGCCCGCCGGCGGCCCCCGCCTGACCCCCGTGTGGCGGGGCCCCCGATGACCACCCACACCCTCGACATCGACACCGCACTGCACAGCGACACCGCACTGCGCAGCGACACCGCACTGCACAGCGACACCGCACTGCGCAGCGGCACCGCCCTGCACAGCGACACCGCGCTGCGCGTCTACTCCGCCGAGCAGATCGACGCCGGCGCCGCCGACCACCACCCCGAAGCCGCCGAGATCCTCGCCTGGAGCCGGCGCTTCCTCACCACCGCCCACCCCGACCTCGGGCGCAGCGGCCCCGTCTGCCCCTACACCCAGCCCTCGCTGCGCCGCGGCCTGTTCCACATCGCCGTCGCCGACACCCGCGCGGGCGGCGACCTGCCCGCACTCGTCGGCGAGCTGCGCGCCTGGTACGAGCGGCTGCTGGCCGACCTGACGGAGGAGTCGGACCGGGAGCTGCTGACCGTCCTGCTGGTACTGCCGGGCCTGGACCGGGCCGACTCCACCGCGCTGGACGAGGCGCAGCGCAAGGCCAAGGACGAGTTCGTCGAACAGGGCCTGATGATCGGCCAGTTCCACCCCGTCTGCGAGGAGGGGGGCCTGTGGAACGGCTCCTTCCGGCCGCTGCGCGCGCCCGTGCCGCTGCTGGCGGTGCGCAAGCTCCTCGTCTTCGACCTGCCCTTCCTCGTCGACGACGAGGCCCACCTGGCCCACTACCTGGCCCGCTTCGCCCCCCAGGTCCCCGCCCGCATCCGCGACCAGCTGGTCTCCGGCATGACGGAACACCGCAGGACCGCCCGCCTGACCGCCGCCTGAGCCGCGGCCCCCCTGCGCGCGGGGGCGGGGGGGGGGCCCGCGGCGGGGGG
>NZ_JBHWIJ010000240.1:0-13594 GCF_042732255.1 Kitasatospora sp. NPDC059803
CGGCGATGGAGACGCCGAGCTTGGCGGCGACCACCCGGCGAGGGTGCGGGCCGGTCTGGCGCAGCTCCTGGAGCCACTGCGGCGGGTCGGCCTGAAGCGCGCTGAGCTCCTCGCGGGAGACCACACCCTCCTGGAAGCCGGTCGGCGCCGCGTCGAGGTAGATCCCCAGCTTCTTGGCGGCGGTGGCCGGCTTCATGGTCTGGCTGGTCTTCTGCTTGAGCGATGTCATGGTGACAAGGGTAAGGGAGTGCGCGGGCGCTCCCGGTCACGGTCGGTAGCCTTGCCCTGTGACAGACATGCAGGTGAACCCGTCCTTCCGGCTCGCGTACGTCCCGGGCGTGACCCCCGGCAAATGGGTCCGGGTGTGGTCCGAGCGGCTCCCGGACGTGCGGCTCGACCTTCTCGCCGTCCCGGCCGGGGACGGCGAGGGGACGCTGCGCGAGGGCACCGCGGACGCCGGGCTCGTCCGGCTGCCCGTCGACCGGGACGTGCTCAGCGCGATCCCGCTCTACGCCGAGACCACCGTCGTGGTCTTCCCCAAGGACCACTGGCTCGCGGCCGCCGAGGAGGTCGCGCTCGGCGACCTCGCCGAGGAGGTGGTGTTCCACCCGCTCGACGACACCCTCGGCTGGCCGGGCGGGCTGCCCGGCCGCCCGGCGATCGAGCGCCCGGCCAGCACCGCCGACGCCATCGAGCTGGTCGCGGCCAACGTCGGCGTGCTGCTGGTGCCGCAGTCGCTGGCCCGGCTGCACCACCGCAAGGACCTCACCTTCCGGCCGGTCGCCGAGGCGCCGCAGTCCCAGGTGGCGCTCGCCTGGCCGGAGGACCGCACGACGGAGCTGGTCGAGGAGTTCATCGGCATCGTCCGGGGCCGCACGGTCAACAGCTCGCGCGGGCGCGGCGCCCAGCCGGCGGCCGAGCCCCAGAAGGCCGCGGCGCCGCGCAAGTCCCAGCCGCAGAAGGGCGGCCAGCAGAAGTCCGGCCAGCAGAAGTCCGGCCAGCAGAAGGGCCGGCCGAAGCCCGCGGCGGGCGGCCGGGGTGCGGCCGCGGCCAAGCGCGGCAAGCCGAAGCGCCGCTCGTAGGTCCTGTCCGGCCGGGGACCCGGGTTCGTCCGGGTGCTGGCCGGGGCCCGGCGGGGCGCGTACCGTCGGGCCCGGGCGCTGCCCGCCCCGTCCGGCCGAGGGGTTGAAGGAGCGGGGCCATGTGGCACGACCTGGTGATCGTCCAGATTCCGATCGTGGAGAAGATCCTCCGCACGATCGCGGTCTACGCGCTGATCCTGATCCTGTTCCGGATCGCGGGGAAGCGCGGGCTGGCGGGCCTGAACACCTTCGACATGGTGGTCATCTTCCTGCTGTCCAACGTGGTGCAGAACGCGATCATCGGCAATGACAACAGCCTGCTCGGCGGCGCCATCGGTGCGGTCACCCTGATCGCGGTGAACGCCGCCGTCACCCGCTGGCTGGCCCACGACCCGCGTGCCGCCCGGCTGTTGGAGGGCACCCCGACCACCGTGGTGCGCGACGGCAAGCTCGTCCCGGGCGCGCTGCGCGGGCTGGCGCTGCGCGCGTCCGAGATCGAGCACGCCGTCCGCGTCCAGAACGGCGACACGATCCGCGACGTCGCGGTCGGGCGGCTGGAGCCCGACGGCCAGCTGGTGATCACCCTCAAGCCCGCCGAGCAGAGCGCCACCCGCGGCGACGTCGAGGACCTGCACCGCCGGCTGGAGGCCATCGAGCGACTGCTCACCACCCTGGCGGCCGACCGGCGCGGCGAGGACTGACCCGGCGGCCACCCCAGAGGTCTGGGATGGGAACGGCCGCACCCGGCCCGGCAGGATTGGCGTAGACCACTTCCGTCCACACTCGCCGGGCCTCCGTCCGGCCGGAGGATCGAATGCTGCGCAGACTCTCCTGGATCCCGGCCCTGACGGCCGTCCTGCTCGCCCTGGTGGCCGGGCCGACGGCCGGGACGGCATCCGCCGCGACCGAACGCGAATTCCTCCAGGGCTACGGGCAGTTGGTGCCGCTGCCGGCCCCTGTGACGCCGGCGCAGCAGTGCGTCGAGCGGCGGCTGTTCCTGGACGCCGGCACGTACGCCTGGAGCTTCAGCACGCCGGGCGGCAACGTGCCGTCCCAGGACGTCCAGCTCTCCTCGGGCTGGTTCCGTTGGACGATCTGCGTGTACCCGCGGGCGTCCGTCTACGGCGCGACCACCTGGCTCGACCCGGAGACCCCCGGCCAGCCGCACCTGGAGCGGACCACCAGCTTCGACGTCACCTTCACCTACACCTACACGTGGGAGTCCATGCTCTACCGCTGGCAGGGCATCCCCCGCCCGCCGCGCACCATGTGACGCATCGTCAGGCGCGGCTCCCGTCCGCCGCCGGCGCGGGGCGGGAGCCCCGGTCACCAGGCCCGGCGGGCGAGGGTGGCCGTGAAGGGGCGGGGGGACAGCGAGGAGCTGCGGGCGGGGCGGACCGGGCGGCCGGGGGTGGGGGTGACGGTCCAGCGGGCCGCGATGGTGGCGATGGCGAGGGCGGCCTCGGTGGTGCCGAACACGTCGCCGATGCAGCGGCGGGCGCCGAGGCCGAAGGGGGCGTAGGTGCCGGGGGAGGGGCGGGTGATGGTGAGCCAGCGGTCGGGGTCGAAGCGGGCGGGGCAGGCGAAGACGTCGGCGCGGCGGTGCAGCAGGTACGGGCTGAACAGGATGGTCGCGCCGGCCGGGACGCGGTGGCCGCCGAGTTCGGCGTCGGCGGCGGCGACGCGGCTGAGGATCCACACCGGCGGGTAGAGCCGCAGCGTCTCGGTGACCACCCTGGCGGTGAGCGGCAGGGCGGGCAGGTCCTCGTGGCGGGCGGGGCGGCCGTCGAGCACGGTGTCCAGCTCGGCGTGCAGGCGGTCGCGGATGGCCGGGTGGGCGGCGAGCAGGGTCCAGGCCCAGGAGAGGGTGGCGGCGGTGGTCTCCATGCCGGCGAGCAGGAAGGTGACCACCTGGTCGTGGATCTCGGCGTCGGTGAGCCCCCGCCCGTCCTCGTCGCGGGCGCTGAGCAGCGTGGACAGCAGGTCGTTGTGGTCGGTGCCGGCGGCGCGGTAGTCGGCGAGCAGCCGCCGGGTGACCTCCTTCAGGTCCTGTTGGGCGCGGCGGAAGCGGCGGTTGCCCGGGGTGGGGATGCGGTCGGTGCCGGGCAGCGGCATCATGACGCGCCGGCCGACGCCGCGGGTGATGACGTCCATGCTGTCGTGGACGGGCAGCGAGCCGGCCCGCTCGTGGGCGGCGAACAGGCAGCGGGCGGTCACCGCGGTGGTGAGGCGGTACATCGCGGCGGGGACGTCGACCACGTCGCCGTCGCTCCAGGAGGCGGTGGTGCCGGCGATCTCCTCGGCCATCATCGCGGCGTAGCCGGGCAGCCGGTCGCGGTGGAACGCGGGTTGCAGCATGCGGCGTTGGCGCCGGTGCGCGGCGGCCGGGCAGGTGGCCAGGCCGTCGCCGAAGACCTCGCGGGCCTTGTCGAGGACGAGCCCGCCCTTGTCGTAGGTGCGGTCCTCGGTGAGCAGTTGGCGGACCAGCTCGGGGTGGCAGGCGACGTACGCGTCCAGCGGGCCGAGCCGCAGCCGGACGAGGTCGCCGTGGGCGGGCAGGCCGGCGACGAACTCCAGCGGCCGGCGGACGAACGCGGGGACGTGGCCGAGTAGGGGGAGGGCGCCGGGGGCGGTGGCCGAGGTGTACTGGGTGGGCACGGGCGTCACCTTGGGGTGGGGGGTGGACCGGATCGGTTCGTGATCCGGCCTTTCCCCGGGGCCGTCGGCGAAACGATCTCCGACCGGCGGGTGGGGTGAACGCGGGGGCGCATGCCGAACGCCCGTGCGCCGTCAGGGGCCGACGGCGGGAGCCGGGGGTGGGGTATCCCTCGGCGCAGCCCCGCGCCTACACTGCGAACTCTTGCGCGACTACCGGTCAGTAGGGATTGGGGAGTTCGGATGACCGACGAGCGGGCCCACGGGTTCACCGACGACGCCCTCGGCGCGCACGACGCCGTGGCCCTGGCCGCCCTCGTCCGCGCCGGCGAGGTGGCCCCCGCCGAACTGGCCGCGGCCGCCGCCGCCCGCGCCGCCCGGGTCGACCGGACGCTCACCCCCGTCGCCCACCCGTCCTACGACCGGCCCCGGCTCGGTCCGGACGGCACCGACGGCCCGCTGTACGGCGTCCCCACCTTCCTCAAGGACAACGTCGACCTGCGCGGCCTGCCGACCGGCATGGGCAGCGAGGCCTTCCAGGCCCGCCCGGCCCGGCGCAACTCCCGCTTCACCGACCAGTTCCTCGCCACCGGCCTGGCCGTCCTCGGCAAGACCCGGCTGCCTGAGTTCGGCCTCAACGCCTCCACCGAGTTCGCCACCGCCCAGCCGGTGCGCAACCCGTGGAAGCCCTCGCACTCGGCCGGCGCCTCCTCCGGCGGCTCGGCCGCGCTGGTCGCCGCCGGAGTGGTGCCGATCGCGCACGCCAACGACGGCGGCGGATCGATCCGCATCCCGGCCGCCTGCTGCGGACTGGTCGGACTCAAGCCCACCCGGGGCCGCCTGGTCACCAACGCCCAGGGCGGCAAACTGCCGATCGACCTCGTCACCGACGGCGTGCTCACCCGCTCCGTCCGCGACACCGCCGCCTTCTACGCCGCCGCCGAGCGCCACCACCGCAACCCGGCGCTGCCCCCGCTCGGACTGGTCGAAGGCCCGGGGCGGCGCCGGCTGCGGATCGGACTGGTCGTGGACTCGCCGCTCGCCGGCACCGACGAGCCCACCCGCACCGCCGTCGAGCAGACCGCCGCCCGGCTGGCCGCACTGGGCCACCACGTGGAGGAGACCACCCTGCCGTTCGGCGAGGAGTTCTCCCGCGACTTCGTCCTCTACTGGGGCTACATCGCCTTCGCCATCGCGGTCAGCGGCCGGCTGATGCTGGACCGCAGCTTCCGGATCAACCGGCTCGACGGCCTGACCACCGGGCTGCGCCGGCTCTACCAGCGGGAGTTCCTGCACACCCCGGCCGTGCTGCGCCGGCTGCGCGGCGCCGAAGCCGCGTACGCGGGCCTCTTCCGCACCCACGACGTGATCCTCTCGCCGGTCCTCGCGCACGCCGCCCCGCCGATCGGCCACCTCAGCCCGAACGTGGCCTTCGACGAGCTGATCGAGCGCCTCCAGCGCTACGTGGCCTTCACCCCGGTCAACAACGTGACCGGCGGCCCCGGCATCGCCCTGCCCACCGGCGCCGCGCCGAGCGGGCTGCCGATCGGCGTGCACCTCTCGGCCGCGCACGGGCAGGAGCGGCTGCTGCTGGAGCTGGCCTTCGAGCTGGAGGCGGACCGGCCCTGGCGGCGGATCCAGGACTGACCGGGCCTTCGGCGGGACTGGCCCGGCCTTCGACGGGGCGGATGCCCGAGCGGCCGCTCCAGGACCGGCCGGCCCCGGCCGGACCGGCCCTCAGGCGGGCACCACCGCCCGCGCCGCCTGCACCTCGCGGTGCAGCCGGCCCAGCGCGCAGTCGGGCCGGAGGTCGTCCGGCCCGGCCTCGGGCAGCGGCCCGCCGCTGCGCAGCGCCCCGGCCAGGTCGGACAGCTCCCGGACGACGGCGTCGACCTCGGCCGGGGACGGCGCCGGAGCGCCGTGCTCGACCCGGACCCGGGTGGCGGTCGTGGTGTCCACGATCCGCTCGACCGCGATCACCAGCGGCCACCAGGCCTCGGCCCGGGCCCCGACCGGCGGCGGTTCGGTGAGCGCCCGCTGGAACTCGCTGCGCACGGCGGACAGGTCCCGGTAGAGCCGCCGCCGGTACCGGGCGCGGGCCGGCTGGTCGGCCCCGGGCCCGGTGGTGAAGGCCAGCGAGACGTACGCGGCGGAGTCCGCGACGGCGTCGGCCAGCCGCTCCCCGATCCGGGTGTGCCAGGACTCCGGCCACAGCAGGTAGCCGGCCAGCAGCGCGATGCCGCAGCCGATCAGAGAGTCGTACAGCCGGGGCAGCACCAGGTGGAAGCCCCGGTGGTTGAGCAGGTCGGAGAGCAGCAGGATCACCGGGGTGATCGCCGCGGTCTGGAACGCGTACCCCTTCGCCGACAGCACCGGGATCAGGGCCGCCAGCGCCGCCATCACCGGCACGTCCCACCAGCCGTGCGGCACCTCGGCCAGCACCGGGATGGCGATCAGCAGCCCGGCGGCGGTGCCGAGCGCGCGCAGCACCGCCCGGGAGAACACCGAGCCGAAGTCGGGCTTCAGCACGAAGGTGACGGTCAGTGACACCCAGTACGAGCGGGGCACCGCGATCACCGACACCAGGATCTGGGCGAGGCCGATGCACAGGGCCAGCCGCAGCCCGTACCGCCAGGACGCGCCGGACAGCAGCAGCGCGTGGGCGGCCCGGCGGGTGCGGACCCGCAGCGCGGCGGGCCGGCCGAGCGGGTCGTCGTCGGCGTACGGGTCGGGTGCGGGCTCGTGCGCGACGGCCCGGGCGTGGCCGATCGCGGCGACCAGGGCGCGGGTGGACGGCCCGGCCGGATCGGGCAGTCCGGGCGGCGGGGTCGATCCGGAGCGGCCCCGCTCGACGGCCGCGGCCAGCTCGCGCACCGCCGCCGGGTAGGCGGGCGGCAGCGGACCGTACTCGCGCGGGCGCAGCTGCGCCGCCGAGGCGGCCTCCACCACCGGGATGGCGGCGTTGAGCTGGGCGAGCAGCCGGACCAGGGTGGGGGAGCGGCCGTGCCGGCGGGCCCGGCGGGCGAGCAGCAGGTCGTAGGACTGGTTCAGCGACTGGGTGAGCGCCTGCCGCGCGTCGTCGGCTCCGGGGGTGCCGGCGGCCTCCAGGAAGGCGGCGACCGACCGGTAGGTGCCGGCCACGGCGGAGCGCTCCGGCGCGCCGCCGCGCAGCGGCCAGGCGAGCAGGGTGAGGCCGAGCACCAACAGGCCGCCGAGCAGCAGCAGTCCGGGCGGCGCCCACCAGGGGGAGGGCAGCGGCAGTCCGGCGCCGACCACCGCGTTGAGCAGCAGGAGCAGTCCGGACACCGAGGCGACCGCGCCGATCGAGGAGATCATGCCGGAGACCAGGGCGACGGCGGTCAGCACGGCGACGGCCGTCCAGGCCGCACCGTACACCAGGGTGCCGAGCAGGACCCCGAGGGCGCCGAACAGCTGCGGCACGGCGATGTTGAACACCCGCATCCGGTAGGCGTCCGCGGTGTCCCCGATGACCCCGGACAGCGCGCCCATCGACACCAGCGCGCCGTACCCGGGCCGGCCGGTGGCCGTGCCGACCGCGAGCGGCGCGGCCAGCGCCACCGAGGCCCGGGCGGCGGCGGCCCAGGGGACCGGCGCGGCCTTGGGGCGCAGGCTCGCGGTCAGCCAGCCCGGCGGGGTGAGCCGGGTGGCGGCGGGGCGGTGTGCCATAGGCCCAACGTACGGCGCGAAGGACGGGGCGCAACGCTGGGGAACTCGTTTTGGTTCACGCCCGGGTATGTCAATTCTCGAAACATACTCCGGCTTATGTCACTCTCCGAAACATAAAGCGAACCCCAAGGGGCCATCTGAACTGCAGGGATTTCCCTATTGGTAACCAGCCGTCGAGGGTTGACACCATTAGTTGGTCTAGTCCAACGTATGAGGGGCGCGGTTCGGCCAGGGCTGAGGCAGGGTGAGGGGCCTTGCCGGACCGGCGAGTTGGCCCCCTGACGTGGCGAAACCTTGCGCGGCCGGGGCCCGGGCGAGGTGGAGCGCATGCGGACGGCATGCGGTCCGCGGACTGAATTCCACGCACGGCCGGTGACGGGCCGTCGGCTCGCCGTGCCCGCACTGTGCGTCCAGGAAGCGCTGCGTCGACTACGAACCATGGAGTGACTGCCCATGCCGAGCCCTGACGGATATCTGCACCGAGCCGCCTCGGCGCGCCCCTACTTCAGCGAGGACGGGGAGAGCTACCTCGCGCGCACGGCGCTGCGCGAAGTCCGCAAGGAGCGTCCGCTGCGGGTGCTCTCCGAGGAGGACTTCGCGTTCTGGCAGACCTACGGCTACATCGTGGTCAAGGAGGCCATCCCGGCCGAGGCCGCACGGCGCCTGCTCGACTTCGCCTGGGACTTCCAGGGCCTCTCGCCCGACCGCCCCGAGGACTGGTACCGCGAACGCGACCACCGCGACGAACTCGACCGGGAACTGCACATCTACGGCTTCGTCGAGGCCTACCACCACCAGCTGATCTGGGACAGCAGACAGGCCCGGCGGGTCTACGACGCCTTCGTCGACGTCTGGGACTGCGAGGAGCTCTGGGTCACCCTCGACCGGCTCAACCTCAACCCGCCGAACATCCGCAACCGCGACCGCGCGCTGATCGAGCCCACCGACCGGGGCTTCGACATCGAACTGCACTGGGACGTCGACACCACCCAGGGCATGCTGCCCCAGCGCGTCCAGGGCATCATCGCGCTCGACGACACCCGGCCCGACCACGGCGGCTTCCAGTGCAACCCGGAGCTGTTCCGCCGTTTCAACGAGTGGCAGGCCGCCCAGGCCGCCGACCGCGACCCGATCCGCCCGGACGTCGACCGCACCGAGTTCCCGGTGGTGCGGCCCGAGTTGAAGGCCGGCGACCTGCTGATCTGGAACGGCCTGCTCGCCCACGGCGTCGCCCGCAACACCTCCGAGAACGGCGTCCGCGCCGTGCAGTACCTGTCGATGATGCCCGCGCTGGAGGAGGCCGCGCAGCTGCGCCGCTCCCGGGTGGAGTCCTGGCGCACCCTCGCCACCCCGGACTGGAACCGCACCCTGGTCGGCGACGCGACCCGCCACGAGTCGCTGCGCTACGGGCCCGCCGAACTCACCGAACTCGGCGAGCGGTTGCTCGGCCTGCGCTCCTGGCACGGCCCGGAGTCCGCGGACGACCGGCCCGCCCCGCAGCCCGCCGAGTCCACGGGGGAGCCGGCATGCGCGCCGTCTGCCTGACCCTGCCCACCAACCGCGAGTGCGCGGCCACCATCGCGGCGATCGGCGCCGAAGCCGCTTACGCCGCACGGCGGTTCGGCGTCCGGGTGCACCTGCTGATCCTGGACTCCGCCGATCCGGCCACCTACCGGCGGCACGCCGAGGCCGTCGCCGCGCTGCCCGCCGCCGGGTCCGGCGCTGCGTCCGGCGTCGGCTCTGGTGCCGCTTTCGAGGCTGGGGAGGTGGTCGTCCACCACCTCGACGAGGCCGCCCAACGCGCCTTCCTGCGCGACGTGATCGAGCGCTCCGGCGCCGCCGGCCCCGACGGGCCGCTCGGCGACAAACTGCTCGACCTGATGCTCCCCGACGCCGTCTCCTACGGCGCCTGCACCAACCGGGCGTTCCTGCTCGCCGGTGCGCTCGGCTGCGCCTCCGTGCACCGCCGCGACTCCGACAGCGCGTACCAACTGCTCGACGGCGAAGCGGTGTTCCCGATCGAGCGCGAGCTCGCCACGCTCGGCCTCAAGGCGGCCGACGCGGCCGCCGCCGTCACCGAGGTCACCCTCGACCCGGTGCACGCCGACAAGCCCGTCGCCCTGGTCGGCGGCTCCTTCATCGGTGAACTCTCCGTCGACATCGGCGAGATCCGCGAACTCGACCCGGACGCCTACCACCAGGTCGTCGCGCTCTGGGCGCCCACCGGCGCGAGCGAGCAGGAACGCCGCGAACTCGTCGCCGACTCCTTCACCGGCGGCGGCACCGACCCGTTCCGCCACGACCGCGCCGTGCTCGACCTGCCCGACATCTGGCGGATCGACATGTGCAACGTCGCCCTCGACCACGAGGTCTACGACCGCGTCCCGCTGCCGCCCGCCACCGCCACCATCGGCAGCGACTACTTCCTGCTGCACCTCGTCCGCGACGCCACCCTGCCCGGCGTCGTCCACAACCGGCACATCGTCAACTACTACACCCCGGAACGTCGCACCGGCGCGGGCTTCACCGCCTACCAGCTGCGCTACGCCAAGTTCCTGCTCTCCATGCTCTACCTCTACCCGGTCTACTCCGAGATGGAGGCGGCCCGCGGGGCCCTCCTCGACGAGGCGCACCACATCCGCGCCGACGTCATCGCCGACTCCGCCCGCCGCAGCGCCGCGACGGACCGCGCGGAGAACCACCGACGGCTCGACGCGCTGGACCACTGCTACCGGCGACTCGGCGGTAAGTACGCCGAGTTCGCCGACCACCTGGCGCCCCAGCGGGCGCGTCTGCTCGACGAAGCGCAGGCGGACATCGAGGACTTCGCGCTGCTGATCGACGCGTGGGGTCCGCTCATGCGGGCGAGCAAGGCCACGCCCGCCGACCGGCTGCCGCGGTAGCCGCACCGGGAGCCATTCGTGATACGTCAGACCATCGCCCACCGCGCCCCGGCGCACCACACCACCGCCCACACCGGCGTCGCGCCCGACCCGGCCGCGCACGACCGGACGGCGCTCCGCGCCGCCCTCGCCGCCGCCACCGACGACCGGATCATCTACGACCTCGACGGCATCGAGCGCCAGTACACCGACCTGATCGGCGAACTTCCCGACGTCACCGTCCGGTTCGCCATGAAGGCCTGCCCGGTGGACGAGGTGCTCAGCCGCCTCGCCACCCTCGGCTCCGGCTTCGACGCGGCCAGCCCCCAGGAGATCGCCCAGGCCCTGCGCACCGGGGTGAGCCCCGACCGCATCCACTACGGCAACACCATCAAGTCCGACCGCAACATCGCCGAGGCCTACCGGCTGGGCGTGCGCGACTTCGCCACCGACAGCCTGGAGGACGTCGCCGCCATCGCCGAACACGCCCCCGGCTCCCGGGTGTTCTGCCGGGTCGCCACCTCGGGCGACGGCGCCCTGTGGGGCCTGAGCCGCAAGTTCGGCTGCTCGCCCGAGGACGCCCTGCGCGTCCTGGACGCCGCCCGCTCGGCCGGCCTCACCCCGTCCGGACTCTCCGTGCACGTCGGCTCCCAGCAGATGACCGCCGAAGCCTGGGGCGCCGCCGTGGACTCGCTCGCCGCCGTCCTGGAGGCGCTCAACTGGCGCGGCATCACCCCGCAGCGGATCAACCTCGGCGGCGGCCTGCCCGCCCTCGGCGTCCTGGACCGGCACGGCCGCCCGCTCGACCCGCCGCTGGACAAGATGTTCGCGGTCATCCGCGAGGGCATGGACCGGCTGCGCACCGTCAACGCCGCGCCGCTGGAGTTCCTGCTGGAACCCGGCCGGCACCTCGTCGCCGACCACGGCGCGATCCGCGCCCACGTCGCCCGGCTCTCCTCCCGGCACCAGCTCGACGGCACCCGCGAGGACTGGCTCTTCCTGAGCTGCGGCAAGTTCAACGGCCTGTACGAGATGGACGAGCTCCAGTACCGGCTCGAATTCCCCACCCACCCCGGCGGCCAGTTCGTCAACGCCGTCGTCGCCGGCCCGACCTGCGACAGCGACGACGCGTACGCCCAGGAGGACGGCCTGGTCCGCGTCCCGCGCGCGATCGCCTCCGGCGAACCGGTCTGGATCCACTCCTGCGGCGCCTACGCCACCGCCTACACCACCCAGGGGTTCAACGGCTTCGAGCCGCTGCCCTACACCTGCATCGGCGGAGCCGGCGGCCCGGACGGAGACAGCGGCAGATGACCGACCTGAGCATCCGGCTGCTCCAGGAGGAGGACTGGGACGGCGTCGTCGCGCTGGAGGAGCGCGCCTACGCCGCCAGCGGCCTGTCCGAAGGCCGCGAGGCGCTGCGCTCCCGCCACCGCGCCTCGCCCGACACCTGCTTCGTCCTGGAGCACGCCGGCGGCCTCGGCGGCTACCTGCTGGCCCTGCCCTACCCGCTGTTCCAGTGCCCCGACCTCAGCCGGGCCGAGGCCGGCGGCGTCCGCGCGACCAACATGCACCTCCACGACCTGGTCGTCGCCGAGGACCTGCGCGGCCGCGGCCTGGCCCACCGGATGCTGCGCGGCCTGGAGGAGACCGCCCGGGCCCGCGGCTACCGCACCATGTCCCTGGTCGCCGTCCGCGGCTCGCAGGTGGTGTGGGCCCCGCTGGGCTACCGCGCCCGCCCCGAGATCGGACTGCCCGGGAGCTACGGCCCCGAGGCGCTCTACATGGCGATGCTGCTGAGCCCGGCCGCCGCCCCGGCCACCATCGCCGTCGCCGTCCCGGCCCCGACCGCCGTCGCTGCCGTCGTGCAGTCGTTGTCCCCCTCCACCGACCCGTCCCTCGGGTTCCCACCCAGAGCCGAAGTGGGCTGATGCACATGTCCCCCGTTCGCGACGACTTCCGCCGGTCCCAACTGGCCATCGCCGCACTGTTCTTCCTGCTCGGATTCCAGTACGCGACCTGGGTCTCCCGGATCCCCGCGCTGAAGGCCCGGCTCGACCTCGGCGAGGCCCAGATCGGCCTGCTGCTGATGACCTGCGGGGTCGGCGCGGCGGTGTCCTTCCCGCTGGTCGCGGTGCTGATGCGGCGGTTCGGCTCCCGCCTGCTGTCCGTGCTCTCCGCGCTCGCCCTCGGCGTCGTCCTGGTCGCCCTGTCCGTGGTGCCCGACTACCCGCTCACCCTGCTGGTGCTGTTCTGCGACGGCGTCGCCGTGGGCTGCCTGAACGTCGCGATGAACGCCCAGGGCGCGGCGCTGGAAGCCCGCTACGCGCGGACCACCATGTCCCGCCTGCACGCCACCTTCAGCGCCGGCTCGCTGCTCGCCGCGCTGCTCGCCTCCGGCGTCACCGCCTTCACCGGCACGCTCGCCGTGCACTTCGGGCTCGCCGCCGCGCTGCTCGCGGTGCTGGTCGTGGTCGCCCGGCCCGGTCTGCTCACGGACGACGCGCCGGCCGCGGCGCAGGACGGGCCGGACCAGGAGCAACCGGACCAGGAGCAGGCGTCGGCCGCGAAGAAGGACCGCCGCCGCTTCGCCCTCCCGGCCGCGGCGACCCTCTGGATGGGCCTGGCGATGGTGTTCGGCACCGTCACCGAGGGCGCCATGAACGACTGGTCCGCGCTCTACCTCAAGGACGTCGTGAACGCCGGTGCCGGGCTCGCCCCGCTGGGCATCGCCGTCGTCTCGGTGATGATGGTGCTCGCCCGGATCTTCGCGGACGGCTGGCGCACCCGCTTCGGCGACGGCCGGATCGTGCGGACCGGCAGCCTGCTGGCCGGCGCCGGACTGGCCCTCGCCCTGCTCGTCGGCGGCGTCGTGCCGACCCTGATCGGCTTCGCCTGCGTCGGCCTCGGCGTCGCGGCGGTCACCCCGTGCGTCTACGTCGCCGCGGCCCGCCAGGGCTCGGACGCGCTCTCCCTGGTCGCCGCGATGGGCACCACCGGGCTGCTCGCCGGGCCCGCCGTGATCGGCTTCATCGCCGACGCCACCAGCCTGGTGTGGGGCATGGCCGCCGTCGCCGTCTCCGCCGCGGTCGTCTCGCTCTGCGCCACCCGGATCGGCTGGCCCGCCCCGGAGCCCCACCCCGAGCCCCTCGACGGCCGACTCGCCCCGGACGCCGGCTAGCTCCCCCCGCAGACCTCGCCCGGGCCCCCCCCCCCCCCCCCGCGCGCGGGGGCGGGGGGGCCGCGGTCCGGGGGGCGCGGGGTGCCGGGTGGTGTGCCGGGGACCCC
>NZ_JBHWIJ010000241.1:0-2476 GCF_042732255.1 Kitasatospora sp. NPDC059803
GGGCCCGTCCGTCGTGACAGCGGACGGGCCCCGGGCGGTTACGTCGTGGAGGTTACGTCGTGGAGCTCAGCGCTTGATCGCGCCGCGCAGGCGGGCCAGCCGGTCGGAGACGCCCCAGGCGGTCACCCGCCACAGCGCCTCGACGACGATGTTGCGGCTCATCTTGGACGCGCCCAGCTCGCGCTCGACGAAGGTGATCGGCACCTCGGCCACCTTGAACCCGGCCTTCACCGTGCGCCAGGCCAGGTCGACCTGGAAGCAGTACCCGGCCGAGGCCACCTCGTCCATGCCCAGGCCCAGCAGGGTCTCCTTGCGGAACGCCCGGTAGCCGCCGGTGACGTCCCGGATCGGCACGCCGAGCGCCAGCCGCGAGTAGGTCGAGCCGCCGCGGGAGAGCAGCAGGCGCGACTTCGGCCAGTTCACCACCCGGCCGCCCGGCACCCAGCGCGAGCCCAGCACCAGGTCGGCGCCGCGCAGCGCGCCCAGCAGCCGGTCCAGTTCCTCGGGCTGGTGCGAGCCGTCCGCGTCCATCTCGACCAGGACGTCGTAGCCGTGGTCGATGCCCCAGCGGAAGCCCGCGAGGTAGGCGGCGCCCAGGCCCTCCTTGCCCTTGCGGTGCATGACGTGCACGTTCGGGTCCTCGGCGGACAGCTTGTCGGCCAGTTCGCCGGTGCCGTCGGGGCTGTTGTCGTCGGCGACCAGCACGTGGGCCTCGGGGACCGCCGCCCGCACCCGGCCGACGATCCGCTCGACGTTCTCCGCCTCGTTGTAGGTCGGAATGATCACCAGGACCCTGCCGAGATCAGCAAAACTCTGCTGGTTCACGGTCACGTACAAACCTCTCGGCCGATGGCGGGGAGTGTCAGAACACCATCGCCCGCACTCTGGAACGCGGCTCCGCCGGCAGCCCGCCGACGGAGTGACCACGGTGGAAACTGCTGTACAGGGCGGAGACTACTGCGTCCTGGCATCCTACTACCGCGCCCGGGAACCACCGGTCCGGCCAGGGCACTCCCCTCCGGTACCCGCCGTTTCCTCGCGGGCGACACCGGTCGGCTAGGGTCGATGACCTTGCCCGTGCCCGGACCCCCGCACCGCCGGGCCCGTTGCCCCGACGATCCGGCACACCCGCCACCCAGCGAAGGAGTAGGACCGCGCGCATGGACAGGCTCATCAACACCGTCCGCCCGTACGCCTGGGGGTCGCTGACCGCCCTGCCCGAACTGCTCGGGCAGGAGCCGACCGGCGAACCGCAGGCCGAGCTGTGGATGGGCGCCCACCCCGGCGACCCGTCGCGGGCCGACCGGGGCGAGGGGCCCCGCCGGTTGGACGAGCTGATCGCGGCCGACCCCGAGGGCGAACTCGGCGCCGCGACCGTCGCCCGGTTCGGTCCGGCCCTGCCGTTCCTGTTCAAGATCCTGACCGCGGGCATCCCGCTGTCCATCCAGGCCCACCCCACGATCGCCCAGGCCCGCGCCGGGTTCGCCGCCGAGAACGCCCTCGGCATCCCGCTGGACGCCCCCGAGCGGAGCTACCGCGACGCCAACCACAAGCCCGAGATGGTCTGCGCGCTGGGCGCCTTCGAGGGGCTCTGCGGCTTCCGGCGGCCCGCCGAGGCGGCCAGGCTGATGGCCGGGCTCGCGGTGCCCGGGCTCGGCCCGCTGATCGACCTGCTGGCCGTCGAGGACGAGGCCGAGGCGCTGCGCGGCACGCTGGCCGCCATCCTCACCATGGACGGGAAGGCCGCCGAGGAGACCGTCCGGGAGACGGCCGCGGCCCTGGCCCGCACCGACCCGGCCGGCGACTACGGGCCGTACGCCCGGATCGCCGAGGACTTCCCGGAGGACCGCGGTCTGATCGCCGCCCTGCTGCTCAACCACTTCCGGCTCCGGGCCGGCGAGGCGCTCTACCTGGACGCCGGCGTGCCGCACGCCTACCTGGCGGGTGCCTGCGTCGAGCTCCAGGCCAACTCCGACAACGTGCTGCGGGCCGGCCTCACCCCCAAGCACATCGACCTGCCCGAGCTGCTGAAGGTCCTGGTCTTCGAGGCGGGCGCCCCCGAGCTGCTGCACCCCCGCCCGGTCGACGGCACCGCCGGCGAGGAGCTCTACCCCGTCCCGATCGACGAGTTCCGGCTCTCCCGCTTCGTCCTGGACGGCCGGGACCGCGAGATCGACGGCCGCGCCCCGCAGATCCTGCTCTGCACCGAGGGCACCGCCCGGCTCACCGCCGCCGACGGCACCACCCTGGACCTCGCCCGCGGCCGGTCGGCCTTCCTCCCCGCCACCGGCGCCCCCACCCGGCTGTCCGGCACCGCCACGACCCTCTTCCGCGCCACCGTCACCGTCTGACGGCACCCAGGAACCACGCGCCGAGGGGGGGGGGGCCCGCGGGCGGCGGGGCGGCGCCGCAGGGGGGGGGGGGGGGGGGGCGCCCCCCGGCGGCCGCCGCGGCGCGCCGCGCCCCCCCCGCGGCC
>NZ_JBHWIJ010000241.1:2486-7839 GCF_042732255.1 Kitasatospora sp. NPDC059803
TTCGTCGTCCGTCATTCCTCCGCCGCCGTCGAGAAGAAATAGCGCGCGGCAGCGGGTGGCCCCCCCCCCGGGTGGGGGGCCCCCCCCTCGGTGTGTCCGTGCGGCGGTCAGCCGACCCGTTGCCCCGGGCCGCCGGCGCCGACTTCGACCGGCACCTGATCCTTCTCCTGATCCTGGCCCCCGCCCTGGCCCTTCTCCCCGGACTGGGCCGGAACAGCCCCGGCGGCCTCGCCGGTCGCGGGCGCCCCGATCGACACGGCGGCCGCCGGCTGCAGGGCGCTGCCCGGCCAGCGGCGCTCGACCGCCTTGGCCACCTTGCGGCCCAGCTTCTGCACGGGCAGCTCCACCAGCCGGTACATCACCCAGCTCGCCAGCATGATCACGACGAGGTACTCGGCCGTCCAGATCAGCTTGCCGCCGGTCGTCGGCGGCACCTTGGGCACGTGCAGCAGCGGCTGGATGGTGTGGACCAGCGGGACGTGCAGCAGGTAGAGCGAGAAGCTGATCCCGCCGAGCCAGGTGAGCGGCTTCGGGAAGCGGCGCTTGCGCAGCGCCATGCCGATGCCGAACGTGATCCAGGCCCCGAGGTAGGAGCCGGCCCAGGCCATCCAGCCGGCCGTCCAGGTGTTCTGCTCCATGCCGTCACGGTTGTACATCCAGGCGACGGCCACCCCCGCGACGACCACGAAGCCGCAGCACAGGATCGCCTGGAGGCGGTCGATCTGGCGGTTCTCGGCCCGGTAGATCGCGGTGCCCGCGAACATCGTCGCGAAGATCATCAGGGTCTCGAACATCGGGGCCCGGCTGTTGTTGTACATCAGCACGAAGCCCAGCAGACCGAGCGTGATCGCCCCGACCCGGGTCAGGTTCGGCCGGCCGCTCAGCACGCAGGCGAAGCCGAACAGCACGATCAGGACGGAGCCCCAGACCAGGTTGCGGGTCGAGGTGATGTCGCTGGTCAGCGTGTGGGAGGCGATGGAGGTGCCGAAGAGCAGCGCCACGCCGGCGAAGCCGACCGCGATCGGGCCGCTGCGGCGGTGCTGGCCGACCGTGAAGAGCGCGGTGACCATGTAGTAGAAGACCATCTCGTAGCTGAGGGTCCACATGACGCCCAGGCCGTTCCAGACGCCCATGAAGTCCTGCAGCATGGTCGAGTTGGCGGCCACGTAGATCAGGTCGTGATCGGTGGCGAAGAGCGCGACCGAGCCGTCGCCCTTCGGGATGATGGCCAGCGCCACCGTGATACCGATGATCACCGGCGGCCAGAGCCGGAAGATCCGTCCGATCCAGAACGCCCGCACGTCCCCGCGACGCTCCAGCGAGGCCGGGATGATGTAGCCGCTGACCAGGAAGAACAGCATGACGCCGTAGAGGCCCAGGTCGGCGTGCCACCAGATGAAGGACGCCACCCCGTCCGGCAGCATCTTCAGGACGTCGAAGTGGTGGAGCGCCACCACCAGGGCGGCCACGCCGCGAAGCGCGTCGAGCCAGCCCAGCCGACTGGCCGACCCGCTCGCCCGAGCCTTCGTGCTTCCCCCGGCCCGGCGGGCGGACAGCTGTCGTATCGTTTTCACCGCACGGACAGTAGCTCATCACACTGCTGCGTTGGCCTCGGTGACGGTCGGACGAGGCCCCCCGGTGCCCCTCGTCGGTGCCAGGTCCTGTCCTAGTCCCGGGTCATGTCGACGAAGCGCGAGTAGTGGCCCTGGAAGGCCACCGTGATGGTGGCGGTGGGGCCGTTACGGTGCTTGGCGACGATCAGGTCGGCCTCGCCGGCGCGCGGGGACTCCTTCTCGTAGGCGTCCTCGCGGTGGAGCAGGATGACCATGTCGGCGTCCTGCTCGATCGAGCCGGACTCGCGCAGGTCGGAGACCATCGGTCGCTTGTCGGTGCGCTGTTCGGGGCCACGGTTCAGCTGGGAGAGCGCGATGACCGGGACTTCCAGCTCCTTGGCCAGCAGCTTCAGGTTTCGCGACATGTCGGAGACCTCCTGCTGGCGGTTCTCGGCCCGGCGGGAGCCGCCGGACTGCATCAGCTGGAGGTAGTCGATGACGACCAGCTTGATGTCGTTGCGCTGCTTGAGCCGACGGCACTTGGCCCGGATCTCCATCATCGACAGGTTCGGGGAGTCGTCGATGAACAGCGGCGCCTCGCTGACGTCGGGCATCCGGCGGGCGACGCGGGTCCAGTCGTCGTCCGTCATGTTCCCGGAGCGCATGTGGTGCAGCGCGACCCGGGCCTCGGCGGACAGCAGGCGCATGGCGATCTCGTTGCGGCCCATTTCGAGCGAGAAGATCACGCTCGGCAGCTTGTTCTGGATCGAGCAGGCGCGGGCGAAGTCCAGCGCCAGGGTCGACTTGCCCATCGCGGGACGGGCCGCGATGACGATCATCTGGCCGGGGTGGAGGCCGTTGGTGAGCGCGTCGAAGTCGGCGAAGCCGGTCGGGACGCCGGACATCTGGCCGTTGCGGGAGCCGATCGCCTCGATCTCGTCGAGGGCGCCCTCCATGATGTCGGCGAGCGGCGCGTAGTCCTCGTTGGTGCGCTGCTCGGTGACGGCGTAGATCTCCGCCTGGGCGGCGTTGACGATCTCGTCGACGTCGCCCTCGGCCGCGTAGCCCATGCCGGCGATCCGGGTGCCGGCCTCGACCAGGCGGCGCAGGACGGCGCGCTCGTGGACGATCTGGGCGTAGTACTCGGCGTTGGCGGCGGTCGGGACGGAGTTGACCAGGGTGTGCAGGTAGGAGGCGCCGCCGACGCGCTGCAGCTCGCCGCGCTTGGTGAGCTCGCCGGCCACGGTGATCGGGTCGGCCGGCTCGCCGCGGGCGTACAGGTCGAGGATCGCGCCGTGGACCATCTCGTGCGCGGGCCGGTAGTAGTCGGCCGGCTTGAGCACCTCGACCACGTCGGCGATGGCGTCCTTGGACAGCAGCATGCCGCCGAGGACGGACTGCTCGGCGGCGAGGTCCTGCGGGGGGACGCGCTCGAAGCCGTCCGCGCCGCCCTGGCCCTCGTCGTCGCCACGGCGCTGCCAGCCGCCGCCACCGCCACCGCTCTGCGAACCGTCGCGCTGGGAGCCGCTCCGGCCGCCCTTGCCGCCCTTCTGGAAGCCGCCCTCGCGGCCGCCGCCGTCGCGGTTGCCGTCCCGGCCGCCGCCCTGGCCGGAGCGGCTGCGGGAGACCGGGAGCCGGTCGCCGGGCCCGTCGGGGAAGGACGTGTCGTCGAAGGCGCCGGCGGGGAAGGGGTCCTCGGCGGGCTGCCAGTCCTCCTCCGGCGGCGGGGCGTCGTGGTCGTCGTACTGGGGGCCGGTCACGCGTGTTCCCCGATCAGCGAGTGGTGCGAGTTGGAGCGGGTCTTGCCGGTGGCTGGGTGGAGCGGAGCCGCTCCTCTTTGTACGCCACGGCACCGACAAATCGGACGCCGGGGCGGGCGGGAGTGTCGGGCGGAGGGCCCACGCTAAGGCGCCGGGAGCCGTTCAGCCAAGGCGGTTATCCACAGGGGGTGTGGACGAGCGGCCCTGGGCTGTGGAGAAGTGCCGCAAAGCTGTGGACGCCCCTGTGGAAGGCCCTGTGGATAACCGGACCATCTGTCCACCGTCAACCTGTTGACCAGGTATTACCTCTTTCCGGGCCTGTGCATGAGAAATTCTTCACACACAGCCGGACCCCCGCGGGCGCGAAGCGGGTCGAACGCCTCGCTCAAGAATTCGAGTAATAGACAACTGCCACTAGCAGTCATTACCTGTGGATGAGTAGCCTGGAGCCCATGACCGCCCCTCCCGCAGCCCCGACCCCCTCCAGACGCCGGCACGACCGGGAGATCCTCGCACTGGCCGTCCCGGCCTTCGGCGCGCTGGTCGCCGAACCGCTCTTCCTGATGGCCGACTCGGCGATCGTCGGCCACCTCGGCACCCCGCAGCTGGCCGGGGTCGGCATCGCCGCCGCCGCGCTGTCCACCGCGACCGGCGTGTTCGTCTTCCTCGCCTACGCCACCACCGCGGCGGTGGCCCGCCGGATCGGTGCCGGGGACCGCCGCGGCGCCGTCCAGCAGGGCGTCGACGGCATCTGGCTCGCCCTCGGTCTGGCCGTCCCGGTGGTGCTGCTCACCGTGCTGCTGGCCCCCTGGGCGGCCGACGTCCTGGGGGCTTCGGAGACCGCCGCCCCCTACGCCGTGACGTACCTGCGGATCAGCGCCCTGGGCATCCCCGCGATGCTCATGGTGATGGCCGCCACCGGCGTGCTGCGCGGCCTCCAGGACACCCGCACGCCGCTGCTGGTGGCGATCGCGGGCTTCGCCGCCAACATCGGCCTGAACGCCGGCCTGGTGTACGGCGCCGGGCTCGGGGTGGCCGGCTCGGCCTGGGGCACCGTGCTCGCGCAGACCGGGATGGCCGCCGTCTACCTGGTCGTGGTGGTGCGCGGGGCGCGGCGCGAGCACGCCTCGCTGCGGCCGGACGCGGCCGGCATCCGGGCCAGTGCGAGGGCGGGCGGTCCGCTGCTGGTCCGGACGGTCAGTCTGCGCGCGGTGCTGATGATCGCCACCGCGGTGGCCGCCCGGCTGGGCGACGACCAGGTGGCCGCGCACCAGATCACCATGACGCTGTTCAGCTTCCTGGCCTTCGCCCTGGACGCCATCGCGATCGCCGGCCAGGCGATCATCGGCCGCTACCTGGGCGCCGAGGACATCCCGGGCGCCAGGGCCGCCACCCGTCGGATGGTCGAGTGGGGCATCGGCTCGGGCGTGCTGCTGGGTCTGCTGCTGGTGGCCGCCCGCCCGCTGTACGTCCCGCTGTTCACGCCCGATCCGGCGGTGCAGGGGCAGTTGGACACCGCCCTGCTGCTGCTCGCGCTCAGCCAGCCGGTCGCCGGCCTGGTCTTCGTGCTGGACGGGGTGCTGATGGGCGCCGGGGACGGCCCCTACCTGGCCTGGGCGGCGATCGCGACCCTGGCGGTGTTCACCCCGGCGGCGATCGCGGTGCCGGCCACCGGCACCGGGCTGGCCGGGCTGTGGTGGGCGATGAACCTGTTCATGCTGGTCCGCGCGGCCTTCCTGGTCGGGCGGGCGCGCGGCGGCCGCTGGCTGGTCACCGGGGCCGTCCGGAGCTGACGGCGCCGGGGCCGAGGGCTCCGGCACGGAATGCGCCGACACCGAATGCGCAGGGGCCGAACGCTCCGGAACACGACCGAGGGGCGGCGGGGCCGCCGGGGGGGGGGCGAGCGGGGCCAGCGGCCGGGCTTATCTGGAGACGCTGGGGGGGGGGAGGGTGGGGGGGGGGGCGGGGGTGTGGGGCTCGGTGCGGGTGCTACGGGACCTTGCTGAAAGCAGCGACCGTCGCACGGCGCTGGCCACCGCG
>NZ_JBHWIJ010000241.1:7849-13503 GCF_042732255.1 Kitasatospora sp. NPDC059803
CCCCCCGCCCCCCCCCCCCCCGCCGGCGCGGGGCCCCCCCCCCCCGCACCCCGCCCGCGGGCCGCCCCCCGGGCGGCGCCCCCCCCTCAGGCCACTGCTACGGAACTCAGGCAGCGACGACGGCGACGTCGAGGTTGGCCTGGACGTCGGCGTGCAGCTTGACCGAGACCTTGTGGGTGCCCACGGTCTTGATCGGCGAGGCGATCGCGACGGCGCGCTTGTCCACGGCCGGGCCGCCGGCGGCCTTGATGGCCTCCACGACGTCGGCCTGGGTCACCGAACCGAACAGACGGCCGGCGTCACCCGAGCGAACGGCCAGCTTGACCTGGACGCCCTCGAGCTTGCCCTTGACCTCGTTGGCGGCCTCAAGGGTCTGGATCTCGTGGATCTTGCGGGCGCGACGGATCGCGTCGACGTCCTTCTGGCCGCCCTTGGTCCAGCGGATGGCGTAGCCACGCGGAACCAGGTAGTTGCGGGCGTAGCCGTCCTTGACCTCGACGACCTCGCCGGCGGAGCCGAGACCCGGCACCTCGTGCGTGAGGATGATCTTCATTACTTGGTCACCCTCTCTTAGCGCGCGGTGCTGGTGTAGGGCAGCAGCGCCATCTCACGGCTGTTCTTCACGGCCGTGGCGACGTCACGCTGGTGCTGGGTGCAGTTGCCGGTGACCCGGCGGGCACGGATCTTGCCACGGTCGGAGATGAACTTCCGCAGCAGGTTCGTGTCCTTGTAGTCAACGTAGTTGACCTTGTCCTTGCAGAAGACGCAAACCTTCTTCTTCGGCTTGCGAGCAGGCGGCTTCGCCATTGTGTGCTCCATTTGGGGTTCACGGCCCGGCCTGCGTCCTCAGGACGCCGGCGGCCGGGCCGCACGAAATCTGTCAGCTCTTAGAACGGAGGCTCTTCCGAGAAGCCGCCACCGGACGGGGCGCCCCAGCTGCCGCCGCCCTGTTGGCCGCCGGACGGAGTGCTGGACGCCCACGGGTCGTCGGAGGGGCCGGACTGGCCGCCGCCGCCGGAGTTTCCACCCCAGCTGCCGCCGCCGCCCTGCTGGCCGCCACCGCCGCCCCAACCGCCCTGCTGGCCACCGCCGCCGCCCTGCTGGCCGCCGAAGCCGCCACCAGAGCCGCCGGGGCCACCGGACCGGTTGGCCCGGGTGACCTTCGCGGTCGCCGAGCGCAGGCTCGGGCCGACCTCGTCGACCTCGACCTCGAAGACCGTCCGCTTCTCGCCTTCCTTGGTCTCGTAAGACCGCTGGCGCAGTCGGCCCTGCACGATGACGCGCATGCCGCGCTGCAGCGACTCGGCCACGTTCTCCGCCGGCTGCCGCCAGACGTTGCACGTGAGGAAGAGGCTCTCGCCGTCCTTCCACTCGTTCGTCTGACGGTCGAAGGTGCGGGGGGTGGACGCGATACGGAACTTCGCGACCGCCGCACCCGACGGGGTGAAGCGCAGCTCGGGGTCGTCGACGAGATTGCCGACGAGGGTGATGACGGTCTCGCCTGCCATGGTGGTGATGACCTCTCGGGAAGATGTCCGTTCACCGCTGTTTCACGTGAAACAGCGGACGCGAGCTACCCGAGACCCGAAGGCCTCAGAGGTGGCTCAGTGGGTGTCCGGGCGCAGGACCTTGGTCCGCAGAACCGACTCGCTCAGGCCCATCTGGCGGTCGAGCTCCTTGACGACCTCAGGCGTGGCCTTCAGGTCGATGACCGAGTAGATGCCCTCGGACTGCTTGTTGATCTCGTAAGCCAGACGGCGACGACCCCAGGTGTCGACCTTCTCCACCTTGCCGCCGGCGTTCCGGACGACGGTGAGGAAGTTCTCGATCAGGGGGGAGACAGCGCGCTCCTCGACCGAGGGGTCGAGGATGACCATCACCTCGTAGTGACGCATGGGTAACCCACCTCCTTTGGACTCAACGGCCACGGTCTCTCCGTGGCAGGAGGGTTGTGCAGCGTCGGCACCGGAGCAGTGACGACACCGGCCACCGTAGCGGCCGGGTCCGACAATCGGGCCCCGCTCACCCGACAGGGTGGTCGCCCGGAAGAGGGCGCAAGGGGGCACAACTACACCAGTGCAGACGGCACAGCCTACCCGCACCCGGACGGCCGAACAAAACGCATAGGGGTTGTGAGACCGGCCCAACCGCCGCAATCTGGACGGAACGGGATTCCTGCCCGTTCGTCTCCACGCCAGGAGGTGGGACTCATGGCCCAGTCCGTCCACCGCATGCCCGCGCTCACACTGAACACCGACGGCCACCCGCACCCCCGCGAGAACGCCCTGGTGGGCCTCACCGCCGTGCTGGGCGTGATCGCCTTCACCACCTCGTTCTTCCACAACCTGCACCTGCTGACCTCGTGGACCGGCCTGTTCGGGATCATCACGGGGCTGCTCGGCATGTTCGTCTCGGTCACCACGGCCGAGCGCTTCGTGCTGATGATCACGCTCGGCGCCTCCGCCATCGGCTTCTACCTCGGCATCGCCCGCGGCGGCCTCTGGGGCTGAGCCGCCCCGGTCGCACCGTTCCGGAACCCTCGGCGCCCCCGTGGCGTATCTGCAAGGAGACAGGTACGCGACGGGGGCGCCGTCGCGCCCGCAGCGGCGGGTGCCCGGGCCCCGGACGATAGGGTCAGCCCGAGAACCTGGGCCCACCGCAGCCCGACCGACGAGGAGCACCGAGCAATGAGCCTGCGCCTGAGGACGATCACCCGCGAGGAGCACCTCGCCTTCATCAGGAGCCGCGCCTCGGCCAGCCACATGCAGGTGCCGTCGTGGGGCGACGTGAAGGCCGAGTGGCGCTCGGAGTCGATCGGCTGGTTCGACGAGGCCAACCAGCTCGTCGGCGCCGGCCTGGTGCTCTACCGGCAGCTGCCCAAGCTCAAGCGCTACCTCGCCTACCTGCCCGAGGGCCCGGTCATCGACTGGTTCGACCGGGACCTCGACCGCTGGCTCTCCCCGATGCTCGCCCACCTCAAGTCGCAGGGCGCGTTCTCGGTCAAGATGGGCCCGCCGATCGTCATCCGCCGCTGGAACGCCCCCACCATCAAGGAGGCCATCGCCGGCAAGCAGGCCAAGCGCCTGCGCGACGTCGAGGCCGACTGGTACGAGGCGCGCGCCTTCGAGGTGGCCGACCGGCTGCGCAAGGCCGGCTGGCTGCAGGGCGAGGACGGCGGCGCCGGCTTCGGCGACGTCCAGCCGCGCTACGTGTTCCAGGTGCCGCTGGCCAACCGCTCGCTGGACGACATCCACAAGAACTTCAACCAGCTCTGGCGCCGCAACATCAAGAAGGCCGAGAAGAGCGGCGTCGAGGTGTACCAGGGCGGCTACGACGAGCTGCCGATCTTCCACCAGCTCTACCTGGTGACCGCTGAGCGCGACAAGTTCACCCCGCGCCCGCTGTCCTACTTCCAGCGGATGTGGAAGGCCCTCACCGCCGAGGACCAGAACCGGATGCGGCTCTACATCGCCTACCACGACGGCGAGCCGCTGGCCGCGACCACGATGCTGGTGGTCGGCGAGCACGTCTGGTACTCCTACGGCGCCTCGGCCAACCACAAGCGCGAGGTCAAGCCGTCCAACGCGATCCAGTGGCGGATGATGCGCGACTCCTACGCGCTCGGCGGCGGCGTGTACGACCTGCGCGGCATCAGCGACACCCTGGACGAGAACGACCACCTGTTCGGCCTGATCCAGTTCAAGGTCGGCACCGGCGGCCAGGCCGCCGAGTACCTCGGCGAGTGGGACTTCCCGCTCAACAAGCTGCTGCACAAGGCCCTCGACCTCTACATGTCCCGCCGCTGAGGAGGCTGACCCGATGACGCTGTCGCTCTACCTCGACACCGAACGCTGGCGCACCCACCAGCGCTCCGTCCTCGCCGAGTTCCCCGGCCTGGTGCCGGTCGCCAAGGGGAACGGCTACGGCCTGGGCAACCACCGGCTGGCCGAGGAGGCGACGCTGCTGGGCACCGGTGTGCTGGCCGTCGGCACCGCGTACGAGGCGGCCGACGCCGCCGAGTGGTACGGCGGCGAGCTGCTGGTGCTCACCCCGTACCGGGTCGGCGAGGAGGCGCTGCCGCTGCCGCACGCCCGGGTGATCCGGACGGTGGCGAACCTGGACGCGCTGCGGGCGCTGCGCGGCGCCCGGGTGGTGGTGGAGTGCATGACCTCCATGCGCCGCCACGGGGTGAGCGCCGCCGACCTCACGGCCGTCGCCGCCGAGCTGGACGGCGTCGCCTTCGAGGGCCTGGCGCTGCACCTGCCGATGGACCGGCCGGACGGCTCCAGCCCGACCGAGGAGGTCGTCCACTGGGTGGACACCGCCCGGGCGGCCGGGGTGCCGGTGCACACCGTGTACGTCAGCCACCTCGGCGCGGCCGGCATGGAGCAGCTGGCCCAGCGCTACCCGGACATCGTCTTCCGGGCCCGGATCGGCACCCGGCTCTGGCTGGGCGACCACGGCGCGCTGGAGGTCCGGGCCACGGTGCTGGACGTCACCCCGGTGAAGAAGGGCGACCGCTACGGCTACCGCCAGCACCCGGCGCCGGCCGACGGCCACATCGTGGTGGTGGCCGGCGGCACCGCGCACGGCATCGGCCTGGAGGCGCCCAAGTACGTGCAGACCATGGCCTCCCGGGCCAAGGGCATCGCCCGGGCCGGCCTGGCGACCGTCAACAAGACCAAGTCGCCGTTCCACTGGGCCGGCAAGCAGCTCTGGTTCGCCGAGCCGCCGCACATGCAGGTCTCGCTGCTGTTCCTGGACGGCGAGACCAAGCCCCCCGCGATCGGCGAGGAGCTCGGCCTCCAGGTCCGGCACACCACCACGCACTTCGACCGCGTGGTGGACCGCTAGAAGGCTGATGAAGATCTTGGGTTGATCCGGGCCGTGCTGTCAGGTGGTGGCCTGGATTTGCCAGGTCGTGCCGTTGTGGGCGAGTCCGAGGTTGAGCAGGGTTCGCAGGTTGAGGGCGGCTGCGCGGGTGTGGAGCCAGGTGTTGTTCTTGATGGTTCCTCGGTAGCGCAGGCGGCGGCTTCGGTGTCCGACGAGCCAGGCCACGGCTCGTTCGACCGGGGGTCGCCATCGGCGGTAGGCGGCTTGCCAGGCGGGGTCGGCGGCTTGTCGGCGGGCGGTGTGCTGGAGGTCGTAGCCGGGTTGGATCCGAAGGGTCCTGCCGGTCTTGGAGGCGGTGCACCGCTCGCGGAGCTGGCAGCCGGTGCAGCGGTCACCGAAGGCCGCCGAGCGGGGTGTGTCGGGGCCGCGGTCGGGTGAGAGCGGGACGGCGCGGCCGGCGGGGCAGGTGACCGTCCCGCCGGCGGTGTCGATCCGGAAGTCGTCGAGGACGAAACCGCCCGCGATGGCGGGTCGTTGAGGGGCGGGCTTGAAGAACAGGCGGTGTCCTGCGTCGCCGAGGGCCTGGCGGGCGCCCCCGGTGGAGTAGGCGGTGTCGCCGAACGCGTCCACCGGCTCGTCCTCGCCCGCGAGCAGGCTCTCGGCGACGGCGGCTTCGTGGTGCCGGGGTCCTGCGCCCGGGGTGAGCTCGACCTCGGTGTAGATCGTGGTCTCGGGCTCGATGGCGAGGTGGGCCTTGTATCCGTCCTGGTAGTGGGTGCGGGTCTTGTGGACGTGTCGGGCGTCGGGGTCGACGGTGGAGA
>NZ_JBHWIJ010000242.1:0-13498 GCF_042732255.1 Kitasatospora sp. NPDC059803
GACCTGGGGGCGGGCGGGGCGGCGGGCCGGGGGGGGCGCGGGGGCGGGCCAGGACCCTGACGAGACCCCCCCCCCCCCGGCCGTGGCGGGCTGGGGCGGCAGGTGGTGGGTCAGAACCGCCTGGTCACAGGCTGATCGCTACTGCTCGACCGATCAGTTGTCGACCGGGCGGACCCGGATCCAGGTCTCCAGGTAGTTCGAGGACTCGTTCTCGACCTCGATGCTGGTACCGGTCTTCGGGACGTCCACGCCGCTGTACGGGTTGTCCTTGGACCACCACGACTTCAGGTCCGAGAACTCGTCGACACCCTTGGCCTTCGGGACGACCGTCTCGACGCCGTTCTTGTGCAGGGTCAGCTGGCTGGTCTTGCGCGAGCCGAAGGTCGAGTCGTAACCCTGCATGCGCGGACGCAGCAGGGCGCCGTCGCTCCACTTGAGCGGGGTCGGGTGCGAGTCGATCGGCAGGATCAGACCGTGGCCCGGGTGGGCGCTGACGTTGTTGTTGGGCTGCGACTCGTCCCAGAACCAGATCAGCAGACCGGGCTGGTACGGGTAGTACTCGACCCACTTCGGCCGGCTGTTGCCCCAACCGAAGTTGTACGGGCCGGTCTTCAGGGTCTGGTCGAAGGAGACGTACTGGCGGTTCTCCGCGATGTAGTACTGCCCGTAGTCCTTGGTGTAGCTGCCGGCGAAGCGGGTGAAGCCCTTGGCCACCCAGCCGTTGTCACCGTTCTCGACGTCGTCGCTGAAGATCGTCGAACCGTCGGCGGTCACCGAGATGTCGTCGACGGCGAAGCCGCGGTAGTGCAGGCCACCGTCGGTGGTGTTGTGGAAGCGGACCTTGACGGCCTTGCCGGCGTAGGCGTCCAGCGAGAAGGACACGTCGCCCCAGGCGGCGGTGAGGCCGGTCAGGGCCGCGCGGCCGCCAGCGTCCTTCGTGATCGGCTTGCCGTTCCAGGTGCCGTCCAGGGCGGTCCAGTTGGTGCCGCCGTCGGTGGAGACCTCGGCGAAGGCGTAGTCGAAGTTCGCCTCCAGCTCGTACCAGGCCTTGGCGTTCAGGCTGGCCTTGGTCTTGCCGGTCAGGTCGATGTCACGGGTGAGCGTGACGTTCAAGTTGTCGGCGCTGCCGCTCCACCACTCGCTCTTGCCCGAAGCGGGCTTGTTGATGTCGGTGGGGATGGTCTTCTTCGGCAGCTCGACGACCAGGGCCTGCGGGAGGCTGCTGTTGTACTCGACCGGGCCGATGTGGTGGGTCGACTCGGTGCCGGCCTTGGCCTTGTCGAACTTCAGCCAGCCGAGCTTGAGCTTGCTCCAGGCGTCGAGGTCGTTCGGCATGTCGCCGATGGCGCCCTTGCCCTCGCCGAGCCAGGAACCGGAGGACATCAGCGACCAGAAGCCGACCGAGTTGTCGATGCCGGTGCCGGCGGTGTCGTAGAGGTCCGGCAGACCGAGGTCGTGGCCGTACTCGTGGGCGAAGACGCCGAGGCCGCCGTTCTCCGGCTGCATCGTGTAGTCGCCGATCCAGAAGCCGGAGTCGCCGACCTGGACGCCGCCGAGCTTGTTGTCGGCCGGGCCCGCCTGGCCGTTCAGGTTGCCGTAGGCGTAGGCGCGGTGGGCCCACAGGGCCTTGCTGCCCTGCTTGCCGCCGCCGGCCGACTTGTCCTCACCGGCGTGCACGATCTGGAAGTGGTCGATGTACCCGTCGGGCTGGTTGAAGTTCCCGTCGTTGTGGGAACCGTAGCGGTCCCACTGGTCGTACGACGCCAGGGTGGCCTTGAGCTGCTCCTTGGTCTGCCCCTTGGCCAGCTGGTCCTTGTACCAGATGTCCACGGCGTCGCGGATCAGGTCCTGGGCGCTGTCGCAGACGTTGGAGCCGCAGTAGTCCGAGCCGTACCGGGCCTCGTTCCACGGCACCCGCACCCAGTCCGAGACCACGCCGTCGACCGAGTAGCGGCCCGAGGACTGCTTCTCGTAGAAGGTCTTCAGCGAGGGCTTGTCCTTGGAGAAGTACAGCTCCTGGAAGTGCTGCTGGTTGTAGTCGGCCTGCCAGGCGGTCGAGTTGTCGTTGGCGCGGTCCGGCTTCTCGATCTCGTTGTGCTTCGGGCCGGCCTCACCGCCGTACATGACCTTGCCGTCTGCGGTCTTGGTGGTGTTGTCCACCTGGTCGCCGAAGTCGACGAGGATGGTGAAGATCTTGTCCGTGCGCTCGCGACCGAGCTCCACGTACTTGTCCTTGCCCAGCTTGATGCTGCTGCTGCCGTTGTGCTGCTCGACCTGGGCGGTGCCCGCGATCAGCTGCTCGGTGGCGGCCTTCTGCTCGGCCTCGACCTTCTCGGTCAGCGGGCCCGGCAGGTTGTGCTCGATGTTGGCGGACTGGACGGCGTCGGCCGGGTCCCTGGGTGCGGGAGCCGAGCCCGCGGCGACGGCGGTGGCCGGGAACAGGCCCGCGCCGAGCGCGACTATGACCGCTGCGGCCGTGGCAGCCGCAGCGGATCTCCTGATGTTCTTCAAAGTTGTGACGTCCTCCCCGACCGGGGCCAGCTCTTGGCCAAAGCCCGGCAAACCAAAATGAAAGACAGGTGGACGTCATTTGATACAAGCGTGGACAAAAAAGATAGCCCTTGACCATGACATGGCCACGGCGCTATCCTGCGCAACTTCCCATCAGCTGACCATATGTCAACCGTATGTCCGTTAAAGCTTACTGAGAAATCGGACGCACCCGCACCAGCCCGCCGCGAGGCCATCCGCCCTCGCCCACGGGCACCCCCGGTCCGGCCGGCCGGAACGCACCGAGCCCCCGGCGCGGACGCCGGGGGCTCGGTAGCTGTGAAGTTGTCTGTTAAATGTTGCTACTTCGTCAGGTCCGGACCGGACGAGGCGACCTCGGCCGGGGTGTCCGCGACGGCCGACTTCTCCTCACCGCGGAAGGTGAACTTGGCCTCCTTGCCCTCACCCTCGACACCGACGACCACGATGTGGCCGGCCCGCAGCTCGCCGAAGAGGATCTTCTCGGAGAGGTGGTCCTCGATCTCGCGCTGGATGGTGCGACGCAGCGGCCGGGCACCCAGGATCGGGTCGTAGCCGCGCTTGGCCAGCAGCTTCTTGGCCTCGACGCTGAGCTCCAGGCCCATGTCCTTGTCCTTGAGGCGGCCGTCCACCTTGTCGATCATCAGGTCGACGATCTGGATGATGTCTTCCTCGGACAGCTGGTGGAACACCACGATGTCGTCGACGCGGTTCAGGAACTCGGGGCGGAAGTGCTGCTTGAGCTCCTCGCCGACCTTCGCCTTCATCCGCTCGTACCCGGTCGTGGAGTCACCCGTGGCCGCGAAGCCCAGGTTGAAGCCCTTGGAGATGTCCCGGGTGCCGAGGTTGGTCGTCATGATGATGACGGTGTTCTTGAAGTCGACCACGCGGCCCTGGGAGTCGGTCAGGCGACCGTCCTCCAGGATCTGCAGCAGCGAGTTGAAGATGTCCGGGTGGGCCTTCTCGACCTCGTCGAAGAGGACGACGGAGAACGGCTTGCGGCGGACCTTCTCGGTCAGCTGGCCGCCCTCCTCGTAGCCCACGTACCCGGGGGGCGAACCGAAGAGCCGGGAGACGGTGTGCTTCTCGGAGAACTCGGACATGTCGAGCGCGATCAGCGCGTCCTCGTCGCCGAAGAGGAACTCGGCGAGCGTCTTGGACAGCTCGGTCTTACCGACGCCGGACGGGCCGGCGAAGATGAACGAGCCGCCGGGGCGCTTCGGGTCCTTGAGGCCCGCACGGGTGCGCCGGATGGCCTGGGAGAGCGCCTTGATGGCGTCCTTCTGGCCGATGACGCGCTTGTGCAGCTCGTCCTCCATGCGCAGCAGCCGCGAGGTCTCCTCCTCGGTCAGCTTGAAGACCGGGATGCCGGTGGCGGTGGCCAGGACCTCGGCGATGAGCTCCTCGTTGACCTCCGCGACGACGTCCATGTCGCCGGCCTTCCACTCCTTCTCGCGCTTGGCCTTGGCCTGGAGGAGCTGCTTCTCGTCGTCGCGCAGGGACGCGGCCTTCTCGAAGTCCTGCGCGTCGATCGCGCTCTCCTTCTCGCGGCGCACGTCGGCGATCTTCTCGTCGAACTCGCGCAGGTCCGGCGGCGCGGTCATCCGGCGGATGCGCATTCGGGAGCCGGCCTCGTCGATCAGGTCGATCGCCTTGTCCGGCAGGAAGCGGTCCGAGATGTAGCGGTCGGCCAGGGTGGCGGCGGCGACCAGCGCGGAGTCCGTGATGGAGACCCGGTGGTGGGCCTCGTAGCGGTCGCGCAGACCCTTGAGGATCTCGATGGTGTGCGGCAGTGACGGCTCGGCGACCTGGATCGGCTGGAAGCGGCGCTCCAGCGCGGCGTCCTTCTCCAGGTGCTTGCGGTACTCGTCCAGGGTGGTGGCACCGATGGTCTGCAGCTCGCCGCGGGCCAGCATCGGCTTGAGGATGCTGGCGGCGTCGATGGCGCCCTCGGCGGCGCCCGCGCCGACCAGGGTGTGCAGCTCGTCGATGAACAGGATGATGTCGCCGCGGGTGCGGATCTCCTTGAGCACCTTCTTCAGGCGCTCCTCGAAGTCACCGCGGTAGCGCGAGCCGGCCACCAGGGCGCCCAGGTCCAGCGTGTAGAGCTGCTTGTCCTTGAGCGTCTCCGGGACCTCGCCCTTGACGATCGCCTGCGCCAGGCCCTCGACCACGGCGGTCTTGCCCACGCCGGGCTCGCCGATCAGGACCGGGTTGTTCTTGGTGCGGCGGGACAGCACCTGCATGACCCGCTCGATCTCCTTCTCGCGCCCGATGACCGGGTCGAGCTTGGCCTCGCGGGCGGCCTGGGTGAGGTTGCGGCCGAACTGGTCCAGGACCAGCGAGGTCGACGGGGTGCCCTCGGCGGGCCCGCCGGCCGTGGCCGACTCCTTGCCGCCGCCGGTCTGGTAGCCGGAGAGCAGCTGGATGACCTGCTGGCGCACCCGGTTGAGGTCGGCGCCCAGCTTGACCAGGACCTGGGCGGCGACGCCCTCGCCCTCGCGGATCAGACCGAGCAGGATGTGCTCGGTGCCGATGTAGTTGTGGCCGAGCTGCAGCGCCTCCCGGAGCGACAGCTCCAGGACCTTCTTCGCCCGCGGGGTGAAGGGAATGTGGCCGGACGGGGCCTGCTGCCCCTGGCCGATGATCTCCTCGACCTGCTGGCGCACGGCCTCAAGGGAAATCCCGAGGCTCTCCAGGGCCTTGGCGGCGACGCCCTCGCCCTCGTGGATCAGACCCAGGAGGATGTGCTCGGTGCCGATGTAGTTGTGGTTGAGCATCCGGGCTTCTTCCTGAGCCAGGACGACAACCCGCCGCGCGCGGTCGGTGAACCTCTCGAACATCGTTTATCGCTCCTCAGAGCGGTCGGGCAGTTCGGGGTCGGTCCCCGCCCTGTCCTTCCGCATGCTAGTCCCGCTCAGCGGCGCGGCCCACGGATTCACTCCCCGGTACGGGAGCGAGATGCTGCGCGACCATCCGACACCAATCCCAACCTGATGCTGGGAAACGGTGTTCCCACAGGTGGCCCGGATGCACCGGATACCGCTACGCCATCGGCGAACAAGAACCGCCGGGGCGGAGCCGGGCCGTCTCCGGCCGGTCACGCATGCTGCCCCTGGACGGGTCCAAGAACCCGTCCACCTGCATTCATACCCGGTATCGGGGCGCTTCTCGCGCAGTTTCCGCGGTGGCGGTGTTCGCCTGGCGAGAAGTCGCGTCGCGGCGACGGCGGTTCGGCACGGCCGGTGCGGCAGGTACGCCGCCCGGTGGTGCCGGCGTTACCGCTTCGCCCTTACAGCGTTGCACAGCTCGTGATTGTTCCGCCGCCCGAGCCCGCGCCCCGGACGCCCCCCGGTACCGGTGCTGCTGCGGCCCCCGGGGTGCGCGCCGCGGGGCGCGGAGGAGAGTCCTCCGCGCCCCGCGCGTGTGTCGTCGGCGCCGTGTGCGGCCGCCGGGGCCCCGCATCCGCTCCGGCGTTCCGGCGGCGCCGGGGTCAGGACGCGTTGGCCTTGTCGTAGGCCTCGCGGACGGTGCTCGGCACCCGGCCGCGGTCGTTGACCTCCATGCCCTGCTCCTTGGCCCACGCGCGGATCTTCGCGGTGTCCGGCGCGCTGCCGGACGGGCGCGGCGCGGTGCCGCGACCCGGGCGCCGCGGGCCGGCGAGCCGGCCGCTCTGCTTGCGGCCCTTCTCCACGTACGGCGCCAGCAGACCGCGCAGCTTGTCCGCGTTGGCGCTCTTCAGGTCGATCTCGTAGGCAACGCCGTCGAGCGCGAACGTCACCGTCTCGTCCGCCGAACCACCGTCGAGATCGTCTTCAAGAATGACCTGCACCCTCTGTGCCACGGGCTTCCCTTTCCGCTAAACGACCCATTGCCTAAGGAAAGGAAAGCGCCTTTCTCCGGAAAACACAAACCCTTGACCGGCGCGGAGCCGCTCAGAGGTGCAGCAGCATGCGCGAGTTGCCCAGTGTGTTGGGCTTCACCCGCTCCAGGTCAAGGAACTCCGCGACACCTTCATCGTACGAGCGGAGAAGTTCTTCATAGACATCCGTAGCGATCGCCGCCGGGTCTGTCGTACCATCATCGGTTTCCTGAAGCTCACCGATCTCGACGAAACCGTGTTTCGCGAAGAACGGAACCTCGAACGTCAAGCAGAAAATCCGACGGACGCCGAGCCAGCGTGCGGTCTGCAGCAGCTTCTCCAGCAGCAGATGTCCGACCCCGAAGCCCCGGCAGGACGGATCGACGGCGAGCGTGCGGACTTCGGCCAGGTCCTCCCACATCACGTGCAGGGCGCCGCAGGCCACCACCGCACCGGTGTCGTCGCGTTCGGCGACCCAGAACTCCTGGACGGATTCGAACAGTGTGACTGTGGGCTTGTCGAGCAGAATGCCGTTGCGTGAGTAGGCGTCGATGAGCCCGCGTACGGTCCGCACGTCCGTGGTCCGCGCACGGCGGATGGTGACCTCCATGGCCGGGACGTTATCGTGTCGCGCCCGGCGGGGTCTCCCCGGTATCCGGTCCCGGCTCCGCGGATTCGGCGGGGGCCGGATCCGACGGGAACAGAGCGGCGACCCGCAAGGCGTCCCGCAGTGCCTCGCGCTGGCCGGGCGACATCAGGCCGAAGAAGTGCACCAGGGCCGCGGCCGGATTGTCACTGGTGGCCCACGCGTCGTTCATCAGCGCCGCGGTGTACGCCTCGCGGGACGAGACCGGTTCATATCGATAGGCCCGGCCGACCCGCTCGCGGCGCAGCCAGCCCTTTCTGTGGAGCTTGTCCAGGACGGTCATCACCGTGGTGTACGCGATTTCGCGTTCCGACTGCAGATCCAGGAGAACCTCGCGAACCGTCACCGGTCGGTTCCACTGCCACACCCGGGTCATGATGGCGTTCTCAAGTTCACCGAGTTGCCGGACCATAGTGCGGCCAGGATAGGGAGTGAATGGGGCAAATCTTGTGAAGTGCGCCAAACCGGCGCGCCGCCACCCCCGGAATCGGGAATGGCGGCGCGTCGGTGGTTCGGCGGCTGACGGTGTCAGTCGCGGGTTCGCTCGCGGGTCAGTCGAGGTCTTCCTTGGCCTTCTGGGCTCCGCCCTGGCTGCGGATGATGGCCCGCACCAGGAATCCGAAGCCGATCGCCATGACCAGCGGCGGCACGATCGCGCTGACGTAGTCCATCAGTCACTCCTCCTCGGTCTTCTCCGCCGTCGCGGCGGAAGCCTTCGCCTCCGGCTTCACCAGCGGGAAGAGCACGGTCTCCCGGATGTTCTTGCCGGTCAGCAGCATGATCAGGCGGTCCACCCCGAGGCCGAGGCCGCCGGTCGGCGGCATCGCGTACTCCAGGGCCCGCAGGAAGTCCTCGTCGATCTGCATCGCCTCGACGTCGCCGCCGGCCGCCAGCAGGGACTGCGCGGTCAGGCGGGCGCGCTGCTCGACCGGGTCGACCAGCTCGGAGTAGGCGGTGCCGATCTCGGTACCGAAGATCACCAGGTCCCACTTCTCGGCCACGCCCGGCACCGAGCGGTGCTGGCGGGTCAGCGGGGAGACCTCGGTCGGGTAGTCCTTGATGAAGGTCGGCCGGACGGCGTTCTCCTCCAGCAGGCGCTCGACCATCTCCAGCACGATCTGACCGTGGCCCCAGTCCTTGTCGAACGGGATGCCGTGGTCGAAGGCCAGCTTGCGCAGCTCCTCGACGCCGGTCTCCGGGGTGACCTCGACGCCCAGGCGGGCGGAGATGCCCGGGTAGACGGAGACCTCCTCCCACGGCTCGGCCAGGTCGATCTCGTGCTCCACGCCGTGCGCGTCCAGGCCCTTGATCACCGTGGTGCCCAGCGCGTCCCGGGCCGCGTTGACGATCGTCTCGCGGATCAGCTCGGCCTGGGTGTCGTAGTCGCCGTACGCCTCGTACGACTCCAGCGAGGTGAACTCCGGGTTGTGGGTGGAGTCCGCGCCCTCGTTGCGGAAGTTGCGGTTGATCTCGAAGACCTTCTCGGCGCCGCCGACCACCAGCCGCTTGAGGTACAGCTCGGGGGCGATGCGCATGTAGAGGTCGATGTCGTACGCGTTGATGTGCGTCTTGAACGGGCGGGCGTTGGCGCCGCCGTGCACCGGCTGCAGCATCGGGGTCTCGACCTCGATGTAGCCGCGGTCCTCGTAGGTGCGGCGGATCGAGCGGACCACCTTGCTGCGCAGGTGCAGGATCTCGCGGGCCTCGGGGTTGACGATCAGGTCGACGTACCGCTGGCGGACCCGGGCCTCCGGGTCGGTCAGGCCCTTGTGCTTGTCCGGCAGCGGGCGCAGGCACTTGGCGGTGAGCTCCCAGCGGTCCACCATCACGGACAGCTCGCCGCGCTTGGAGGTGATCACCTCGCCCTCGACGCCGACCTGGTCGCCCAGGTCGATGTCCGTCTTCCAGGCCGCCAGCCGCTCCGCTCCCAGCTTGTCCAGGGAGAACATCACCTGGAGGTCGCCGGTGCCGTCGCGCAGCGTGGCGAAGCAGAGCTTGCCGCCGGTGCGGGAGAGGATCACCCGGCCGGTGACGCCGGCCCGCTCACCGGTCGCGGTGTCGGGCTCCAGGTCGGGGTGCTTGGCGCGCAGGTCCGCGATGGTGCTGGTGCGGGGGAAGCCGACCGGGTAGGGGTCGACACCGGCCGCCCGGAGCCGGTCCAGCTTCTCGCGCCGGACGCGCATCTGCTCGGGAAGGTCGTCGGTCGCGGGGATGGGGCTCTGATCGCTCACCCCACAAGGGTAGCCAGCCACACACCGTGCTCCGCCACGGGATAACGCAGGAGGGGGACCGCGTCGGCGGTCCCCCTCCTCGGGCGCGGGCGGCTCAGCCGGTGCCGGTGGCGAGTTCGATCTCGTCGGGATCCGGGGCGGCCGGGGGCGCGGGGTGAGCGGGGGGCTTGGGGCGGCGCCCGAAGAGTTCGGCCGGGGTGGGCATCCGGTGCGGGCGGGGCGGGTTCTGGGGGGCGGTGGGCCGCTCGGCGGGGGAGTCGGTGCTGCTCATCGTGATCCGTCCTCCAACAGGGGTGGGGAGACTGCTCGGGGGTGCGGCGGGGCTCGGTACGACGACGAGGTGGCGGTGCTGCCCGGTGGTGAGGGCGAGCCGCTCGCGGACGGCGGCCTCGGCCAGCGCGTGGCAGCGGCCGGCCAGCCGGGAGCGGCGGGCGCGTTCGCCGTGGCCGCACGGCTGGCGGGTCAGCCCGCGCAGCGCGGTGAGGTCCTCCGGGCCGGGCAGGTAGCCGTCGGTCACGGCCTCCTCCAGGCGTTCCAGGTAGCCGGGGGCACTGCCGGGCAGGGCTGCCCGGTAGCGCCCGAGGTCGGCGAGCAGGAAGGCGCGCAGCCGGCCGCCCTCCTGGACGGCCTCGTCGATCGCCTCGGTCAGACGCAGCGCGTCCTGGACGTCCTCCGCCCACAGCTCGGCGCCCGGCCCGGCGAACACCGGACGGTCGGGGAGCTGGAGGTGGACGGGGACGGCGGGGTGCAGGGCTTGGGCGAGGGCGCGGCGCAGCACGCGGACTTCGTCGGCGCTGAAGGCCATGCCGCCGCGCGATCCGTGTGGCGTAGGCATGGGCTGACACTACGTGAGGAATATCCGATTTGTCGGTAGCGTCGCGCCGACGCCCCACGTTCGGCCCGGCGGAATCGGCCGCGGGGGTGGGGGGAGGACGCGCGGCGGGGCGCCCCGCGCGCCCCGCGCGGGGGGGGGGGGGGGGGGGGCCCGCCCGCCCCCCCCCCCCGCCCCCCGCGCGGCCCCCCCCCGACGGTGGGCCCTGGGGGCCGGTCAGGCCGGGCGGTTGCGCTCGAAGACCAGGCGCAGGCCGATCAGGGTGAGCCAGGGCTCGTGCACGTCGATGGTGGAGGCCTCGCCGAGGACCAGGGGGGCCAGCCCGCCGGTGGCGATCACCTGGACGTCGTCCGGGTCCTTGGACAGCTCCTTGGCCATCCGGTCGACCAGGCCGTCGACCTGGCCCGCGAAGCCGTACAGGATGCCGGACTGCATGCCCTCGACGGTGTTCTTGCCGATCACGTTGCGGGGCTTGGCCAGCTCGATCTTGCGCAGTTGGGCGCCGCGGAGGCCGAGCGCCTCGACCGAGATCTCGATGCCGGGGGCGATCGCGCCGCCCACGTAGTCGCCGCGGGCGTTGACGGCGTCGAAGGTGGTGGCGGTGCCGAAGTCGACCACGATGCACGGGCCGCCGTACAGGTGGTTGGCGGCCAGGGCGTTGACGATCCGGTCGGCGCCGACCTCCTTGGGGTTGTCCATCAGGACGTGCACCCCGGTCTTCACGCCGGGCTCCACGATCACCGCGGGGACGTCGCCGTAGTAGCGGCGGGTCACCTCGCGCAGCTCGTGGAGCACGGCGGGAACGGACGAGCAGATCGCCAGGCCCTCCACCGCGGCCTCCCGGACCGCGGTGTGGTTGCCCATCAACCCCTGTAGCAGCACTGCCAGTTCATCGGCCGTGCGGCGCGAATCGGTCGAGATCCGCCAATGTTCCACCACGTCCTCGCCGTCGAACAGGCCGAGCGTGGTCTGGGTGTTGCCGACGTCGATGGTGAGGAGCATGGGGCGCTTTCTGCGAGTCGGGACGAGGGTCAGGCGCGCAGGTCGAGGCCGATGTCCAGGATCGGCGAGGAGTGGGTGAGCGCGCCCACCGCCAGGTAGTCGACACCAGTCTGGGCGACCTCGCGCGCGGTGGCCAGGGTCAGGCCGCCGGAGGCCTCCAGCTTCGCCCGGCCGGCCACCAGCTCGACGGCCTCCTTCAGCTGCGGGACGGTGAAGTTGTCCAGCAGGATCAGGTCGGCCCCGGCCGCCAGCACCGGCGGGATCTGCTCCAGGGTGTCGACCTCGATCTCGACCGGCAGGTCGGGGTAGGCGGCCTTGACGGCCCGGAAGGCCTCGGCGACGCCGCCGGCCGCGACCACGTGGTTGTCCTTGACCAGGGCGGCGTCGGACAGGGCCATCCGGTGGTTGGCGCCGCCGCCGCAGCGCACCGCGAACTTCTCCAGCGCGCGCAGGCCCGGGGTCGTCTTGCGGGTGTCCCGGACGACGGCGCCGGTGCCCTCCAGGGCGTCGGCCCAGGCGCGGGTCGCGGTGGCGATGCCGGACAGGTGGCAGAGCAGGTTGAGCGCGCTGCGCTCGGCGGTGAGCAGGTCGCGGGTGCGGGAGCGGACCGACAGCAGCACCTGGCCGGCCTCGACCCGGTCGCCGTCCTGGACGTGCCGCTCGACCTCGAACTCCTCCTCGCAGATCAGCGAGACGACCGCCTCGGCGATCCGCAGGCCGGCCACCACACCGGCCTGGCGGGCGGTGAAGTCGGCGGTGGCGACGGCCTCGGCGGGCACGGTGGCCACCGAGGTGACGTCCTCGCCGCCGGCCAGGTCCTCGGCCAGCGCCAGGGTGGCGATGTCCTCGACCTCGATCGGGTCCAGTCCGGCCTGCTCCAGCAGCTCGGCCAACTGCGGGTCCAGGCCGGTCTCGTAGCCCTCGCCGTCCCCGCAGGCGCAGCCGTCGCCGCAGCCGCCCTGGGCGTCGGCCAGGGGGAGTTCCTCGTGGGAGTGGGTCATGGTTCTACTGCTCCTCAGGGGTGCTGACGGGGTCGCCGGAGGCGGTGAGGGTGGTGATCAGGTGGCGCCGCCAGTGGGCGTCGTCGCGCTCGGGGAAGTCCTCGCGCCAGTGGCAGCCGCGGGTCTCCTCGCGCTGCGCGGCGGCCGCGACCAGCGCGGTGGAGACCAGCAGCAGGTTGGCGGCCTCCCAGGTCTCCACCCGCGGGTCGGCGGGCTTCTCCTCGGCGACGTGCGCGTGGGCCTGCTCGGCGAGCAGGGCCAGCCCGGCGGCGGCGCCGTCCATCGAGGCGGCCGAGCGCAGCACGCCGGCGCCGCGCGACATCAGCCGCTGGATCTCGGCGCGCGACTCGGGGGCGGGCAGCGGCACCGGCCGTGCGGCGCGGGCGGCGGCGACGTCCACGGCGCGCTCGGGCAGCGCGCCGTGGCGGTGCCGGTCGGCGAGGTCGGCGGCGATCCGCTCGGCGAAGACCAGGCCCTCCAGCAGCGAGTTGGAGGCCAGCCGGTTGGCGCCGTGCACCCCGGTGCAGGCGACCTCGCCGCAGGCGTACAGGCCGGGGACGCTGGTGCGGCCGTGCCGGTCGGTGCGGATGCCGCCGGAGGCGTAGTGCGCGGCCGGGGCGACCGGGATCGGCTCGGTGACCGGGTCGATGCCGTGCGCGCGGCAGGAGGCGAGGATGGTCGGGAAGCGCTGCTCCCACATCTCGGCGCCGAAGTGCCGCCCGTCCAGGTACATGTGCTCGGCGCCCTGCTCCTGCATGCGCCGGGTGATCGCCTTGGCGACGATGTCGCGCGGGGCCAGTTCGGCCAGCTCGTGCTGCCCGAGCATGAAGCGGGTGCCGTGCGCGTCCACCAGGTGGGCGCCCTCGCCGCGGACCGCCTCGGAGACCAGCGGCTGCTGGCCCTCGGCCTCCGGGCCGAGCCAGAGCACGGTCGGGTGGAACTGGACGAACTCCAGGTCGGTGACGGCGGCGCCGGCCCGCAGGGCGAGCGCCACGCCGTCGCCGGTGGAGACCGCCGGGTTGGTGGTGGCGGAGAAGACCTGGCCCATGCCGCCGGTGGCGAGCACCACCGCGCGGGCCCGGACGGCGCCGACGCCGTCGCGCTGGCCCTCGCCCATCACGTGCAGGGTGAGGCCGGCGGCGTGCCCGTCGGCGTCGGTGAGCAGGTCGAGGACGAGGGCGTGCTCGATCAGCTCGACGCCGGGGTCGCTGCGGACGGCTTCCACCAGGGCTCGCGATATCTCGGCGCCGGTGGCGTCCCCGCCGGCGTGCGCGATCCGGCGGCGGTGGTGGCCGCCCTCGCGGGTGAGCAGGATCTCGCCGTGGGGGGGGGGGGGGGGGTGTGGGGGGCCCGGGGGGGGACAGGCGGGGAGGGGGGGGGGCGCGGCGGGGCCGG
>NZ_JBHWIJ010000243.1:0-648 GCF_042732255.1 Kitasatospora sp. NPDC059803
GCCGGGCACCGTCTACCTGCAGAACAGCGGCGCCAAGGTGCCCGAGGGCAAGTGGGTCAAGCTGGACGTGCGCCAGCTGCCGGACGGCAACCTGGTCAGCAGCGGCGCCACCGACCCGGCCTCGGCGGCGGGCGCCCTGCGCGGGGCGCAGAAGGCGGACGCGGTCGGCACCGAGACCGTCGACGGGGTGGCGCTGCACCACTACCGCGGCACCCTGGACCTGGCCAAGGCGGCCGACGCGACCGGCGGCCGCGGCGGGGACGGCCTGCGGATGGGGGCCCAGACCTTCACCGTGAAGGAGGTCCCGTACGACGCCTGGCTGGACGACCAGGGCCGGCTGCACAAGGTGGTCGAGGTGTTCACCTTCGCCGGGGTGGCCGGTTCGAAGGAGGCCAAGGACCAGGTGAAGGTGACGTCGACCACCTCGGTGACGGACTTCGGCAAGCCGGTGGAGGCGGCCGAGCCGCCGGCCTCGGACATCTACGCGATGAAGCCCTCGGAGAGCCCGAAGTAGGCCGCCGGGGCAGGGCTCCGGCGCCGGGGCGAACCGGGGCGGGCCCGCGCCGGGGGGGGCGCCCCCGGGGGTGGTGGGCGCGGTGGTGCAGCCCGCGGGGCGCGGCCGGAGGGAACGCCAGTGGAGCGCAGCGC
>NZ_JBHWIJ010000243.1:658-13389 GCF_042732255.1 Kitasatospora sp. NPDC059803
GCGGGGGGGGGGGCCGGCGGGGGGCGGCGCCCCCCCCCAGTCCGCGCGGCGCCGAGATGGCCCGTCCGTGCCATGTGGACGGGCTCCGAAGTGCCTAGGCTGGACGTCGGGTGGCTGCCGCCCGGGCTGGCGAGGCACTGAAGGGGTGGTGCAGGTGGTGTCGTCCACGGGCGGCCGCAGCGGCGGCCACGACGACGCGGCCCTCGACGAGATCGATCTGGCCGGCGAGCTGATGATCGCCGCGACGGCCAGCACCGGCGACCGGCTGCCGACCGAGCGGATCGACGAGGTGCTGCTCGACCGGGCCGAGCCGGGGCGGACCGACGGCGAGGCCTGGCGGCAGGCCGACGGTTAGGTCGCTCCCGGCCCAGGGGCGTTCGCGGCCCAGGGGCGTTCGTGGCTGGGGGTGTTGGCGGGCCGGACCCGCGCGCCCGGCCCGGATCGGGCCCGGCCTCAGCTGCGCAGCAGCCGAGCGATCGCGGCCGTGGCCTCCGCGACCTTGGCGTCGAGTTCGGCGCCGCCCTCCTCGGCGGCGGCCGCGACGCAGTGCCGCAGGTGCTCCTCCAGCAGGGACAGTGCGAAGGACTGCAGCGCCTTGGTTCCGGCCGAGACCTGGGTGAGCACGTCGATGCAGTAGACGTCCTCGTCGACCATGCGCTGGAGGCCACGGATCTGGCCCTCGATCCGGCGCAGCCGCTTGAGGTGGGCGTCCTTCTGGGCGCTGTAGCCGTGCGGGCCGTGCCCGCCCTGATGTCCTGCGGCGGCCGCGGGGACGGCGGGTGCGTCGGCCTGCGCGTCGGTGCCGTGCCCGTGGTCCGGCTCGGTGCGCGCTTGCGTCGTGGTCATCGGCCCGCCTTCGTCTGGATGCCTGGTGGCTGCGTCGGCCACCAGTGTCCAACACCGGGGCCGTCCGTGGTGTTCCGACGGCCGACGCGGCATGTGCCGAAGGGTTCGGGACGGGTTCCGGACGGTCTGCGAACGGGCTGCGACCGGGCTGCGGGCGGCCCGCCGCGCGGTTCACCCGTCTGAGCGGCGCCCCCGTCTTCCATACGTACCACGGGGACAATCCGGGCGAGGTTCCGTCAGACTGGGGGCTCACGTCCGCACCTGGGTGTGCGGTCCGGGTCAGCTGGTGCGGCAGCCGAACGGAAGAGGAGGTTCCGCCTCCACCATCACCACCCCGTTTGCGCGATTGCGCTTGGTTGCACCTAGCATCGTTCAGTCCCTACCCCGCACATCGGAGATTTCCGTGCGTTTTAGCCTGACCCCGAAGGAGACGAGCTTCTACGACATGTTCTCTGCCGCCGCGGAGAACCTCGTCGTCGGTTCGAAGCTCCTGCTGGAACTGCTGGGATCAGACGTGTCGGCCCGCGCGGAGATCGTCGAGCGCATGCGCGCCGCCGAGCACGCCGGGGACGACACCACCCATGCCGTGTTCCACCAGCTGAACTCGTCCTTCATCACGCCCTTCGACCGCGAGGACATCTACAACCTCGCCTCGTCGCTGGACGACATCATGGACTTCATGGAGGAGGCCGTCGACCTGGTCGTCCTCTACGACATCCAGACGCTGCCGAAGGGGATCGAGCAGCAGATCGAGGTGCTGGCCCGGGCCGCCGAGCTCACCGCCGAGGCGATGCCGAACCTGCGCAGCATGTCGAACCTCACCGAGTACTGGATCGAGGTCAACCGGCTGGAGAACCAGGCCGACCAGATCCACCGCAAGCTGCTCGCCCACCTGTTCTCCGGCCAGTACGACGCCATCGAGGTGCTCAAGCTCAAGCAGGTCGTGGACGTTCTTGAGGAGGCGGCGGACGCGTTCGAGCACGTCGCCAACACGGTGGAGACCATCGCCGTCAAGGAGTCCTGACCCTCGTGGACATGGCAGCACTCATCGCCGTCGTCGGCGTTGCGTTCTTCTTCACCTACACCAACGGCTTCCACGACTCCGCGAACGCGATCGCCACCTCGGTCTCCACCCGGGCGCTGACCCCCAGGGCCGCGCTGGCGATGGCCGCGGTGATGAACCTGGCCGGCGCCTTCCTCGGCAGCGGCGTGGCGCACACCGTCTCCCAGGGGATCATCGAGACCCCCACCGGCGACCGGGGCATGGTGATCCTGTTCGCCGCACTGGTCGGGGCGATCGCCTGGAACCTGGTCACCTGGTACTTCGGTCTGCCGTCCTCCTCCTCGCACGCGCTGTTCGGCGGCATGGTGGGCGCGGCCATGGCCGGCGGCATCGACGTGATCTGGGGCGGCGTCCTCGACAAGATCGTCATCCCGATGATCGTCTCGCCGGTGGTCGGCCTGGTCGGCGGCTTCCTGGTGATGCTGGCGATCCTGTGGATCTTCCGCCGGGCCAACCCGCACAAGGCCAAGCGCAACTTCCGGGTCGCCCAGACCGCCTCGGCCGCCGCGATGGCGCTGGCGCACGGTCTGCAGGACGCGCAGAAGACGATGGGCATCGTGGTGATGGCCCTCACCATCTCCGGCCACCACTCCGGCGAGGGCATCCCGGTGTGGGTGAAGATCTCCTGCGCCACGATGCTCTCGCTGGGCACCTACGCGGGCGGCTGGCGGATCATGCGGACGCTCGGACGCAAGATCATCGAGCTGGACCCGCCGCAGGGCTTCGCCGCCGAGGCCACCGCCGCGACGGTCATGTACGTCACCTCGTTCGTCTTCAAGGCGCCGATCTCCACCACCCACGTGATCACCGCGGCGATCATGGGCGCGGGGGCCACCAAGCGGATCCGCGCGGTGCGCTGGGGCGTCGCCAAGAACATCGTGCTCGGCTGGTTCATCACGATGCCGGCGGCCGCCATCGTCGCAGCGCTGGTGTACTGGTTCGCCCACCTGTTCTGGGGCTGACCGGCCCCGCACGTGACAGGGCCCGCCCCCACATCTCGGGGGCGGGCCCTTCTTCATGCTCCACGGCGGCACCGCCATGCAGCACCGCGGAGCAGCCTGTGTGCTCGCCGTTCGCCTCCGGACACCGCGGTCCGTCGGCCGGTGGCGGGGGTACGGCCTAGCCGAAGCGGCCGGAGATGTAGTCCTCGGTCGCCTGGACCGACGGGTTGGAGAAGATCCGCTGGGTGTCGTCCAGCTCGACCAGCTTGCCCGGCTGGCCGACGCCGGCCAGGTTGAAGAAGGCGGTGCGGTCGCTGACGCGGGCCGCCTGCTGCATGTTGTGGGTCACGATGACGATGGTGAACTGCGACTTCAGCTCGCCGATCAGGTCCTCGATCGCGAGGGTGGAGATCGGGTCGAGCGCGGAGCAGGGCTCGTCCATCAGCAGGACCTGCGGTTCGACCGCGATGGCGCGGGCGATGCACAGCCGCTGCTGCTGGCCGCCGGAGAGGCCGGCTCCCGGCTTGTTCAGCCGGGTGTGGACCTCGTTCCAGAGGTTGGCGCCCTTCAGCGAGCGCTCGACCACCTCGTCCAGGACGGACTTCTTGCGCACGCCCGCGAGCTTGAGGCCGGCGATCACGTTGTCGTAGATCGACATGGTCGGGAACGGGTTCGGGCGCTGGAAGACCATGCCGACCGAGCGGCGGACGGCGACCGGGTCGACGTTCGAGGCGTAGAGGTTCTCGTCGTCCAGGAGGACCTTGCCCTCGACCCGGGCGCCGGGGATCACCTCGTGCATCCGGTTGAGGGTGCGCAGGAAGGTGGACTTGCCGCAGCCGGAGGGGCCGATGAAGGCGGTCACCGAGCGGGGTTCGATGCTCATCGAGATGTCCTCGATGGCCTTGGTGGTGCCGTAGTAGGCGGACAGTCCACTGACGTCGATGCGCTTGGCCATGATCGTTGCTTCTCTCGTCTGTCTTCGTACGTCAGTCGGTCAGTGTCCGCCCTTGGGCGAGCGCCAGCGTGCGATGCCCCGGGCGATGAGGTTGAGCCCCATCACGAAGGCGATCAGCACCAGCGCGGCGCCCCAGGCGCGGGCGTAGCCGAAGTCGTTGTTGACCACCGAGTACTGCTGCCAGATGTACATCGGCAGGGACTGCTGCGGTCCGTCGAACGGGTTGCTGTTGATGGCGTCGGCGCCGAAGACCAGCATCAGCACCGGGGCGGTCTCGCCCGTGATGCGGGCGACCGCCAGCATCACGCCGGTGGTGATGCCGCCGATCGCGGTGGGGAGGACGATCCGCAGGATGGTCTTCCACTTCGGCACGCCGAGCGCGTACGAGGCCTCGCGCAGCTCGTTCGGGACGAGCTTGAGCATCTCCTCGGTGGACCGGACCACGACCGGCATCATCAGGATCGCCAGTGCGAGGCTGCCCGAGAAGCCCGAGTAGCTGAAGCCCAGGGCGATGTTCCAGAGCGAGAGGACGAACAGACCGGCGACGATCGACGGGATGCCCGTCATGACGTCGACGAAGAAGGTGACGGTCTTGGCGAGCGTGCCGCGGCCGTACTCGACCAGGTAGACGGCGGTCAGCAGACCCACCGGGGCGGCCATCGCGGTGGCCAGGGCGACCTGCTGCATGGTGCCGAGCAGCGCGTGGTAGATGCCGCCGCCGGGGCCGGAGGCGATCACGCCCTTCATCGAGTGGCTCAGGAAGTTCCCGTTCACCACGCCGATGCCCTGCTGGATCGTGTAGACCGTCAGGGAGATCAGCGGGACCACGGCCAGGATGAAGGCGACCCAGACCACCGAGGTGGCGAACCGGTCCTTGGCCTGGCGGCGGCCCTCGACCTGGGCCGAGACGCCGTAGCTGATCAGCAGGAACAGCACGGCCGAGATCAGGCCCCACTGCAGGTGGCTCTCCAGCCCGCCGACGGCGCCGATCCCGCAGCCGAGCGCGATCGAGCCGACCGCGACGGCGGCCGGGGCCCACTTGGGCAGCCGGTTGGCGGTCAGCGACCGGCTGAGCGGCCGGGCGTCGGCCGTGACGGAAGTCGTTGCCGCGGTCATGCGTTGGCCCCCGAGTACTCCTTGCGGCGGGCGATGATCAGTCGCGCGGCACCGTTCACCAGCAGGGTGATGACGAACAGGACGAGGCCGGAGGCCATCAGGGCGTCGCGCCCGTTGTTGCCGGCCTCGGCGAACTTCAGCGCGATGTTCTGCGCGAAGGTGCCGCCGCCCGCGTCGAGGATGTGCAGCGAGAGCACGTTGCTCGCGGACAGCACCACCGCGACGGCGATGGTCTCGCCGAGCGCGCGCCCGAGGCCGAGCATCGAGGCCGAGATGATGCCGGGGCGGCCGAACGGCAGCACCGCGGTGCGGATCATCTCCCAGCGGGTCGCGCCGAGCGCGAGCGCCGCCTCCTCCTGCATCCGCGGCACCTGGCGGAACACCTCGCGGGAGACCGCCGTGATGATCGGCAGGACCATGATCGCCAGCAGGATGCCGACGGTGAACAGGTTGCGCGGGGTGCCGGACTTGGTCTGGTCGAAGAGGTACGTCCAGCCGAGGTACTGGTTGAGCCAGCTGGTCAGGCCGTCCATGTGCGGGACCAGGAAGAGCGCGCCCCACAGGCCGTAGACGATGCTGGGGACGGCGGCGAGCAGGTCGACCAGGTAGGCGAACGGCTGGGCGATCTTCCGCGGCGCGTAGTGCGAGATGAACAGCGCGATCCCGATGGCCACCGGGACGGCGATCGCCATCGCGATGACGGCGCTGACGAGGGTGCCGAAGGCCAGGACGGCGATGCCGAAGACCGGCTTCGTGGCGTCCGGCGTCCACTCGAAGGTGGTGAGGAAGTTGCCCTCGTTGGTGCTGAGCGCCAGGACCGCGCGCCAGGCCAGGAAGCCGGCGATCGCGGCCATGATGACCAGCAGCAGGACGCCCGAACCGCGGGCGAGGTTCATGAAGATCTTGTCGCCGAAGCGGCTGTCGCGCGGTCGGCGTTCCCTGCCTCGCGGGGCGGCAGGGGAGGATGAAGTCATTGTCTACTCCGGTCTGGTGGTGCCGCCCCGGAAGGGGGACGGCACCATGGCGGCGGTGCCCCGGACGTTCGTGCTGGGTCGGTGCGTTCCGGTGGGACGACCCCGGCCCCCCTCGCTCACGGGGCCGTCCCACCGGTGCTCCTGTCGGGTCAGGCCAGGGAGGAGACGGCGGCCTTGACCTTGTCGCTGATGGCGGCGGGGAGCGGGACGTAGCCCTTGTCGCCGATCGCCTTCTGCGCGGCGTCGCTGACCGCGTAGGTCAGGAAGGACTTGAGGTTGTCCAGGTTCTCCGGCTTGTTGCCCTTGTCGCAGGCGATCTCGTAGGTCACCAGGATGATCGGGTAGGCGTTGTCGGCCTTGGTCCCGTAGTCCAGGGAGAGGGCGAGGTCGCCGTCGGTGCCCACGACGGTGGAGGAGGCGAAGGTGAGGGCGGCGTTGGCCGCGGTCGCCTCGACGGGCTTGGCCGCACCGGTGGCGATCTTGGCGCTCTTGAGGTTGTTGCTCTGCGCGTAGGACAGCTCGGCGTAGCCGATGGAGTTCTTGACCTGCTTGATCTGCGCGGAGACGCCGGCGCTGCCCTGGGCGGACTGGCCGCCCTTGCCCTTCCACGCCTTCTCCGGCGCCGCGGTCCAGGCGCCACCGGAGGTCTTGGCGAAGTAGGAGGTGAGGTTGTAGGAGGTCCCGGAGTCGTCCGAACGGTGGACGGTCTGGATCTCGGCGTCCGGCAGCTGCACGCCCGGGTTCAGGGCGGCGATCGCCGGGTCGTTCCACTTGGTGATCTGCGAGTCGAAGATCTTGGCGGAGGTCGGGCCGTCCAGGACCAGGTTGTCGACGTTGTCGACGTTGTAGACCAGCGAGACGAGACCCGCGACCAGCGGCAGGTCGATCGCCTTGCCACCGGTGCAGACCGTCTTGGAGGCGTCGACGTCGGCGGGCTTGAGCGCGAAGTCGGTGCCGGCGAAGGCGACCTTGCCCTGGTTGAACTGCTGGACACCGGCGCCGGAGCCGCCACCGCTGTAGTTGACGGTGGTGCCGGAGCAGGACGCGCCGTAGGTGGTCTTCCACACGTCGATCGCGTTGGCCTGAGCCGTCGAGCCCGCAGCGAGCAGCGTCCCGCCCTTGCCACAGTTGACCGCGGCGGCCGAAGCGGAGCCGCTGGAGCCACCGGCGGCCTTGGCGCCGTTGTCGTCCGAGCCGCAGGCAGCGAGCGACAGCGAGCTGACGAGCGCCATGGCACCGATGGCGAGGGCCTTGGAGCGGCCGTTCCGCTGGAGCTTCACAGGGGTGTCCCTTTCTGTGGCATTGCCCGTCGCGCGGGCCGTGCGAGGACGGCGGAGCGCGGGTTCTGCTGTGGTCCGGGGCCCGTTCGGCCCTCCGGTAAACCCGAAGTTAGGCCGGGTAGGTGACACGACAGCCGGTCACAAGTGAACGGAGAGTGAACCTCGAAAGGATGACAGGAAACTACGTCAGGTAGTCACGGTTGCGTCACGGCAAGGGCGCGACGAGATCACTTCCACCGTTCCTTCACCGATGGAGACCGCTCGTCCCTCACCGATGGTGACCGCTCGCCCGTACGGGCTTCGCACCCAGGATCGCCAGCAGGGCGTCGACCAGCAACCGGTCGCGGTCGTGCGTCAACCGGGCACGGGCCTTCCCGGCGGGCAGCCACTCCAGCCGGTCCACCTCGCGGTTCGGCCGGAACGCCCCGCTCGACGGCACCGCCGCCCAGTAGCGCACCTCCTTCGGCCGGCCCTGCGCCAAGTAGTGCTGGGCCGGCAGCTCCGGACCGAGCAGGCAGGCGAACCCGGTCTCCTCGCGCACCTCGCGCAGCGCCGCCGCGACGACCCCCTCCCCCGGGTCGAGCTTGCCCTTCGGCAGGCTCCAGTCGTCGTACTTGGGCCGGTGGATCACCGCGATCCGCGGCCGCCCCAGCCGGCCGCTCTTCTTCGGTCGGCCCGGCAGCCACAGCACCGCGCCCGCCGCCAGGATCACCCGGGCGTGCCCCGCCCCGGTCGCGGCCGCGTCCACTGCCGGCCCGGTGCTCAGGCGATCGCGCAATTCAGGCCGTCCGTGGTGCGGGGGAATGCCCCCAGCCCTCGGCAGGGGGGAGGTCCGGCCAGCCGTCCGGGCCGGGCGGGAGGTCGGGCCACCGGCGGCCGAAGGCGTACCGCGCCGCCTCCACCTCCAGTCGCTGATCAGCATGCACCACGCCCAGCACGTAGGCGGTCGCCGGGGTGATCCGCGGGGTCCGCGCGGCGGTGGCCGCGGTGACCGCGGCGTCCGCCGCCTCCTGGTGCCGGCCCAGCACCCCGTCCAGCTCGTCCAGTTCGGCGGACCCGCGACCGCACACCTCCAGCGCGTACCGGGCCCGCTTCACCAGGATCCGCGTCCGTGCCCACGGCGCGTCGTCGGCCGCCAGCGCCGTGTCCGCGTCCACCGCGCCGCGCGCCGCCGGGACGGCGCCCAGCCGGCGCAGCCCGTCGCCGCCGTACGGCGTGGCGGCCCGGTGCAGCGGCAGCTGCTGAGCGCTCGCCGACAGCGCCGTGAACGCGGCGGCCGCCTGCGGCAGCAGCACCGCCTGCGCCCGGCCGCCCGCCGACTCCAGCAGCGGGGCATCGCCGACCAGCAGCGTCATCCGGTCCGCCAGCGCGTGCAGCCGGGCCGACCGGAGCTCCTGGAGCACCGAGGAGTGCGCCCTGGTCCGGGCCAGGGTCAGCTGCCGGTCCAGCAGCGCCCGCGCCTTGGGCGCCCCGACGTGCCCGGCCAGCATGCCCGTCCCGTCCGGATCGCTGCCGCTCAGCGAGTCCAGCGCGCCCAGCAGCCGGGCCGAACGGCGGACGTAACCGGGCTCCAGCGCCAGCAGGTTGAGCAGCCAGCGCAGCTCGGTGCGCGACTCCTGGGCCCAGGCCTGCTCGAAGACGGAGCCGAAGGTGTGCAGCAGCCCGCCGATCCGCCGGACCGCCCGCAGCAGGTCGGCGGTGCCGGCCGCCGGGACGACCGCGGCCGTCCCCGGTCTGGCGCCGACCTCGCCCACCGTCAGCGGCAGGGCGCGCAGGAACGCGCCAGCCTGGGCGGTGAGGTGGCTGGAGAGGATGTCCCCGGCGGTCGTGGTGGCGGCCGCCTGGGCCGTCATCGGCGCATCGGTCATGGCGTGGTAGATCCCCGTTCCCCCGGGTTCGTCCCCCCGGGGCTGGTGGCCGACCGCTGGAACCGGTCCCCTGCGGTTCCAGCGGCTCGCATCAGTGGTCGCGTCAGCGCGAGGCGGCGGCCCGGCGGCGCAGGCGCGAGTCGATCAGCAGATCCTGGACGTGCCGCAGCGGCCGGCCCTCGGCGTCCTGCGAGTGGCGGGTCCACGTGCCGTCCTGCCCCAGGTGCCAGGACTCGGTCTCGTCCGACATCCCGAGGTCGATCAGGCCGGACAGCTCGGCCCGGTGGGCCGGGTCGGTGATCCGCATCAGCGCCTCGATCCGGCGGTCCAGGTTGCGGTGCATCATGTCGGCGCTGCCGATCCAGACCTCCGGATCGCTGTTGTTGCCGAACACGAAGACCCGGGAGTGCTCCAGGAAGCGGCCCAGGATGCTACGGACCCGGACGTTCTCGCTCAGCCCCGGCACGCCCGGCCGGATCGCACAGATCCCGCGCACCCAGACGTCGACCGGCACGCCGGCCTGCGAGGCCCGGTACAGCGCGTCGATCACGGCCTCGTCGACGATCGAGTTGACCTTGAGCTTCACGTACGCCGGCCGGCCGGCCCGGTGGTGGGCGATCTCGTTGTGGATCCGGGAGACCAGCCCGTCGCGCAGGCCGCGCGGGGCGGTCAGCAGGCGGCGGTAGGACTCCCGGCGCGAGTAGCCGGACAGCCGGTTGAAGAGGTCCGAGAGGTCGGCGCCGACCTGCGGGTCCGAGGTCAGCAGCCCCAGGTCCTCGTACAGCCGGGCGGTCTTCGGGTGGTAGTTGCCGGTGCCGACGTGCGAGTAGCGGCGCAGGGTGTCACCCTCCTGCCGGACCACCAGCGACAGCTTGCAGTGCGTCTTCAGCCCGACCAGGCCGTAGACCACGTGGCAGCCGGCCTCCTCCAGCTTGCGGGCCCACTTGATGTTGGCCTGCTCGTCGAAGCGCGCCTTGATCTCGACCAGGACCAGCACCTGCTTGCCCGACTCCGCCGCGTCTATCAGCGCGTCCACGATCGGCGAGTCGCCGGAGGTGCGGTACAGCGTCTGCTTGATCGCCAGGACGTCCGGGTCGGCGGCGGCCTGCTCCAGGAAGGCCTGCACGGAGGTGGAGAAACTGTCGTACGGGTGGTGCAGGAGGACGTCCCGCTCGCGCATCGCGGCGAAGATGTCCGGCTGGGACGCCGACTCGACGTCCGTCAGCCCGCGGGCGGTGCCCGCCACGAACTTCGGGTACTTCAGCTCCGGGCGGTCCAGTTCGGCGATCCCGAACAGACCGGTCAGGTCGAGCGGACCGGGCAGCGGGAAGACCTCCGCCTCGGTGATGTTCAGCTCCCGCACCAGCAGGTCCAGGATGTAGGGATCGATCGACTCCTCGACCTCCAGCCGCACCGGCGGGCCGAAACGCCGCCGCATCAGCTCCTTCTCCAGGGCCTTGAGGATGTTCTCGGTGTCGTCCTCCTCCACCTCCAGGTCCTCGTTGCGGGTCACCCGGAAGGCGTGGTGGGCGAGCACCTCCATGCCCGGGAACAGCTCCTCCAGGTGCGCGCCCATCACGTCCTCCAGCGGGACGTAACGCTGCGGCGAGGCTTCCAGGAAGCGGGCCAGCGACTGCGGCACCTTCACCCGGGCGAAGTGCTTGTGCCCCGACACCGGGTTGCGCACCACCACGGCCAGGTTGAGCGAGAGCCCCGATATGTACGGGAAGGGGTGCGCCGGGTCGACCGCCAGCGGGGTGAGGACCGGGAAGATCTTCTGCCGGAACAGGGTGTGCAGCCGGGCCTGCTCCTTCTCGGCCAGCTCCGGCCAGCGGACCACCTCGATGCCCTCGGTGGCGAGGTCCGGCAGCACCTCCTGCTGGAAGGCGGCGGCGTGCCGCGCCATCAGCTCACGCGAGCGGGTCCAGATCAGGTCCAGCACCTCGCGCGGCTGGAGGCCGGACGCGCTGCGCTGGGCGACGCCCGTCGCGATCCGGCGCTTCAGCCCGGCCACCCGGACCATGAAGAACTCGTCCAGGTTGCTCGCGAAGATGGCGAGGAACTTGGCCCGTTCCAGCAGCGGGATCCCTGGGTCCTCGGCCAGTTCCAGGACCCGCTCGTTGAACGCCAGCCAACTGCGCTCGCGGTCCAGGAAGCGGCCCTGCGGCAGTGCGTCGAACTCCTGCTCGTCCTCGGCCGGCAGCTCGGGCGGTATCCCCAGCGCACCGGACATCCTGGCCGGCGGGGACAGCGAGGCAGAGACGGGGCGGGGGATGCTCATGGGCTCCAGCTCCTCCAGCAGCAGGACGTCGTCCGGACGCGAATGGCTCTGCGGGCCGTCGTCCTCGCCCAGGGCCAACGCCCACCCGCCGGGCGCGGTCCGTACAGGGCCGGCCGGCACGTGGCGGTCGACTCTGCACGAGCGAGACACTACGGACTTCATCCTGTGATCTTCGCGGCAGCAATTGAATCCACGGTAAACACCGCATGGCCAGGAGGAAAGCTGAGTCGGTCGGGGCAAGGGCCGGTGACGTCCGACCCCTTGCCCCGGACCGCCCGGAGCCGCTAGGCCCTGCCCGGTCCTGTAGGTCCTGTCCGGTCCTAGGCCGCCTGGTCCGCGCGGTACTGGACGCGGTACATGAGGTCCACCTCGTGGATGGTGAACCCCAGTCGTTCATATACCCGCACCGCGGCCGGATTGTCGGCGTCGACGTAGAGCAGGACCGTCTCCAGTCCGCGCTCGCCGGCGTCCGAACCGGTCAGGTGACGCAGACCGGCAGCGGTCAGGGCACGGCCGAGACCGCTGCCCTGCTCGGCCGGGTCCACCCCGACCACGTAGACCTCGCCGAGCGCCGGCTCGGTGGCGGTGGCCGGGTGCACCTTCGTCCAGTGGAAGCCGACCACCTTGCCGCCCCGGGTGGCGAGGAAGAAACCGGCCGGATCGAACCAGGGCTCGGCCAGCCGCTCGGCCAGGTCCCGCTCCGTCCAGGAGCCCTGCTCCGGGTGGTGGGCGAAGGCCAGCGCGTTCAACCGCAGCCACTCGGCGTCGTCCTCGCCGGGGCGGAAGGTCCGGAGCTCGACGCCCTCGGGGACGGCGACGGCCCCGGTCTGCGCCCCGGTGCGGCGCATCTGCCGCAGCTCGCGGACCAGCTCGGCCCCGTACCGGCCGGCCAGGTGCCGGGCCGCCGGGTGACCGCCGTGCACCCAGAAGTCCACCGCGTCGTGGCCGGCCCGGTGGGCCTGTGCCAGCACCGCGTCCACCAGCGGCCGGGCCAGGCCGCGGCCGCGGGCGGCCGGGTCGACCACCAGCTCGGCGGCGGGGTTGGCGGCGGGATTGGCGGCGGAGCCCTCCTGGACTTCGAGCTGCCCGTAACCGACGGCGGCGGCGTTCTCACTCTCGATGAAGTGGCTCACGCCGGGGCGCGGCGTATCCGAGGAACGCAGCCGAAGCCGGCCCTGCTCGGACACGGCAGCCCGGCCGTCCACCGCCTGGGCGTCCGCCAGAACGCGCAGGGCGCCGTCGCGCTGCTCGGGGCGGAGCACACTGTTCGCAATGACCGCTGTCTGATCGTCCATGCCCCGACGATACGTCACCGGAAATGCAAAGAACCCCCATCCGGTTTCCCGGATGGGGGTTCTCTGTGAATGATTGTTCGGCGGCGTCCTACTCTCCCACAGGGTCCCCCCT
>NZ_JBHWIJ010000244.1:0-8698 GCF_042732255.1 Kitasatospora sp. NPDC059803
AGGTCGACGAACCCGGGCACGACGGTGTACCCGGTCAGGTCGAGGTCGCCGGGCCCGCTCTCGCCTCCGAGGCCGGCGATCCGGTCGCCCTCGACAGCGAGGCGGCCGCCCTCGACGATGCCGCCGGGCAGGACCAGCCGGGCGCCGGCCAGGGACATGCGGTCCGCTGTCACGCGGTCACCTCCGGCGCTGCTCCAGGCAGCCGCAGAACTGAGTGAAGTTGCTTGTTTCATAGCCATGATAGTCAGATTCGAGCGGACGACCAGACCTGCGACCTGTTCGCCGAAATCAGCCCGACCCGGCGCCACCCAGGGGTTTGGCTCCCGACCGGGCTAGAATCGCATCATGCTCAAAGCTGATCGCGCCACCCGGATCCTCTCGCACGTCACCGAAGCGGGGAGCGCCGATGTGCACGCGCTCGCCGAACTCCTGGACGTCTCGACCGCGACCGTGCGCCGCGATCTCCAGGAGCTCCACGAGCAGGGACTGCTGCACCGCACCCGGGGCGGCGCGGTGACCGGCTCGGTCAACCTCGAACTGCCCCTGCGCCACCGCGGCGAGAAGCAGCGGGAGGAGAAGCGCCGGATCGCCCTGGCGGCGGCCGAACTCGTGCCGGAGGGGGCGGTGGTGGGCCTCAGCGGCGGCACCACCACCAGCGAGCTCGCCCGGGTGCTCGCCGAGCGCACCGGCATCACCGTCGTGACCAACGCGGTGAACATCGCCGCCGACCTGATCGTCCGCCCCGAGGTGCGCCTCGTGGTGATCGGCGGCATCGCCCGCACGGCCAGCTACGAACTGGTCGGCCCGGCCGCCGACCGGATGCTCTCGCAGTACCACCTGGACATCTCCTTCATCGGGGTGGACGGCCTGACGGCGCAGGAGGGCTGCACCACGCACGACGAGATGGAGGCCCAGACCGACCGGGCGTTCCTGCGCAGCAGCGCGCGCTCGGTCGTGCTGGCCGACAGCACCAAGGTCGGAAAGGTCACCTTCGCCCGGATCTGCCCGCTCTCCGACGTCCACGACCTGGTGACGGACGACGGCCTGACGGACGCGCAGCAGCGGGCCGTCACCGGCTGTGGCGTCCGGGTCCGGCGGGCCTGACCGCCGACGGGCCCCGGGGCGCGGCCTGATCCACCGGCCACGCCCCGAGGCCCCGGTTCAGGCCCGGCGGATCCGCCTCAGGCCTTGACGCCGCCCGCCGTCAGGTCGGTGCGCCAGAACCGCTGCAGCAGCAGGAAGGCCACGACCAGCGGGACGACCGAGACCAGCGAGCCCGCGACGACCAGGTTGTACGGGGTGTGGTCCCGCAGGCCGTTCCAGTAGTAGAGGCCGAGGTTGACCGGCCAGAGCTTCTGGTCGGAGAGCGTGACCAGCGGCAGGAAGAAGTTGTTCCAGATGGTGGTGAACTGGAACAGGAAGATGGTCACCAGCGCCGGCGAGAAGATCCGCAGGACCACCGTGAAGAAGATCCGGAACTCCCCCGCGCCGTCCATCCGGGCGGCCTCCAGGATCTCGTCCGGGACGGACGCGGCGGCGTAGATCCGGCTGAGGTAGACGCCGAACGGGCTGACCATGCTCGGCAGCAGGACCGCCCAGACGGTGTTGACCAGATGGGCCTTGGACAGCAGCAGGTAGACCGGCAGGGCGAGGAGCGGCGCGGGGACGAGCACCGCGGCGAGGATCGTGTTGAACACCGCCTCGCGGCCCCGGAACCGGTACTTGGTGAGCGCGTAGCCGGCCATCGCCGCGAGCAGGGTGGCGGCCGCGGCGCCGACGCCCGCGTACAGCACGGTGTTGAGGAGCCAGCGGAAGTAGAGCCCGTTGTTGGCGGTGGCCAGGTCGTGCAGGTTGTCGCCGAGGTGGAGGGTGGAGAACCAGAACCCGCCGCTGCCGAACAGGTCGCTGCTGCTCTTGGTGGAGGCCACCAGCAGCCACCAGGCGGGCAGCAGGAAGTAGGCGGAGAGCACGAACAGGACGGCCGTGCCGAGGACGTTGGGGCGCGGCCGGCGGCCGGGAGCACCCGGGTGGGCGGGGCGGCGGCGCGCCGGGCGGGCGGTCTCGGGGCGGCGGAGGTCGGCGGTGCTCATGCGGTCACCCGGTTTCCGGTGATGCGCACCGAGAGGCGCAGGAAGGTGAAGGACAGGACGCAGGTGGCCAGGGCCAGCAGGACGGCGATGGCCGCCGCCTTGCCGTAGTCGTTGGTGCCGAACGCCGCGTTGTACGCCGCCATGTTGGGCGTGTAGTCGGCGGAGACGGTCGAGGCCAGCGAGTGCAGGACCATCGGCTCGGTGAAGAGCTGGAGGGTGCCGATGATGGAGAAGATCCCGGTCAGCACCAGGGCGGGGGCCACCAGCGGGATCTTGATGTGCCAGGCGGTCCGCCAGGGGCCGGCGCCGTCGAGGTCGGCGGCCTCGTAGAGCTCGCTGGGGATGGCCTGGAGGGCGGAGAGGATGACCAGCATGTTGTAGCCGGTCCAGGTCCAGGTGACGATGTTGGCCATCGACCACAGGACGGTGCCGGAGGAGAGGAAGTCGGCGTCGATGCCGATGTCCCTCAGCCCGGCGACGAGCGGGCTGGTCCCGGGCAGGTAGAGGAACGCCCAGAGGATGGTGGCCACGACGCCCGGGATCGCGTACGGCAGGAAGTAGGCGAGCCGGAAGAACTTCCGCAGCCGGGTGCCCTTGGCGTCGATCAGCAGGGCGAGGCCGAGGGCCAGTCCGAGCATCACCGGGACCTGGACCACGCCGAAGAGCAGCACCCGGCCGACGCCCGCGAGGAACGAGCCGTCGCCCAGGGCCGCGGTGTAGTTGTCGAGCCCCGCGAAGACCGTTCTGGCCGGGCCGAAGCCCAGGCCGGAGCGCTCCACGCGGTACAGGCTCTGCCAGAGCGCGTACCCGATGGGCAGCAGGAACAGGACGGTGAACAGCAGGCCGAAGGGGGCCAGGAAGCCTAGGGCCGCGCGGTTGCGGGACGTCTTCCGTCGTGCGGTAGCGGCCTTCGGGGCGGTGCGGCCCGGCACCGCCGGGGTTGCTGCGCTCATCTGGGGTTCTCTCTCGTGCGGGCGGTGGTCGGTCCCTCGGGCGTGTCGGGCGCGCCCGGGCCGGCGGACCGCGCGGGGTCCGCCGGCGAGCCGGTCAGCCGGCGGTGACCGTCAGCCCCTTGGACTTCATCGCGTCGACGGTCTTGTTCTGCACCGTGCCCAGCGCCGCCGTCAGGTCGCCGTGGGCGGCGACGGCCGCGCCGAAGGCGTCGGTGAGGTCGCTGGAGGTCTGGGTCATGGTCGGGCCCCAGCTCCACTTGGGGGCCTGCGCCGTCGCCTGCTTGAAGACGTCGAAGATCGGCTGGTTGCCGAAGTAGGCGCTCGGCTTCGCCAGCGCCGGCGCCGACGTGCCGCTGGTGGAGGCGGGGTAGATGCCGGCCTTGTCCACGAGGGTGCCGACGGCTGCGGCGTCCGTGCTCATCCAGTTGGCGAAGCGCAGCGCCGCGGCGGTGTTCTTGCAGCCCTTGACCACTGCGGTGGACGAACCGCCGTCGTTGCCGACCGACTTGGCGCCGCCCTGCCACTGCGGCATCGGGGCGACCGCCCACTTGCCGGACGCCTGCGCCGCGTTCTGTTCGAGGATGGAGGAGAACCAGACCGGGCCGGGGTAGGCGGCGAGCGTGCCGTCCTGGAGGTCCTTGTAGAGGTCGGGGCTGAAGCCCTGCTCGGACTTGACCTGGCCCTGGTCGATCAGGCCCTGCCAGTACTTCGCGACCTTGGTGGTGGCCGGGTCGCTCGCGAGCGAGACCTTCCAGCCCTTGCTGTCGGTGCCGAACCAACTGCCGCCGGCCTGGGCGGACATGCCGGCGAACCACCACGGGTCGTCCGGGTTGAACACGCTCAGGTACCCGTTGGGGTTGGTGGCGTGCACCTTGGCGGCGTCGGCGGCGAACTCCTCCCAGGTGGCCTGCGGCTTCAGGCCGTACTGGGCGTACAGGTCGGTGCGGTAGTAGAGCGCCATCGGGCCCACGTCGACCGGGATGCCGTACACCTGGCCGCCGACCTTCACCGCGTTCCAGGCGCCGTCCCCGTACTGCGACTGGTACTGCCCGGCCTCGCCGCTGACGTCCTGGACGGCGCCCTCCACCACGAAGCTGGGCAGCGACTCGTAGCCGACCTGGGCCAGGCAGGGGGCGTTGCCGGCCTTGACGGCCGCGAAGATCTTGGCGTAGCCGCCCTTGCTGCCCGACACGATCTTCTCGAACTTGACCTTGGCGTCCGGGTGGGCCGCGTTGTACTGGGCCACCGCCTCCTCGTAGCCCGGCGCCCAGCCCCAGAACGTGACCTCGGCGGAGCCTCCGCCGCCCGAGGCGCCGTCACCGCCCGATCCGCAGGCCGCGATGCCGGCGAGCAGCGGCAGCGTGGCGGCGGCGGCCAGCAGGCGGGTGCGGATTCGTGTCTTCGCCATGAGGATCTCGTCCTTTACGTGTACTGGCCCTCGGCCGTCGCGGCGCGGTGTCGGGTGGACGGCGGCCGGCGCGAGCGGGTGCGGTGCGGTGAGGGTGCGGTGAGGGTGGGGGTGGGGGTGCGGGTGCGGTGGGGGTCGGCAGGGTGCCCGGGTTCCGGAGGTTCTGGGGCCGGCCGGGAGTGCCGCCGCGCGTCGGCGGCTTCCTCACCGGACCGGTTCCGGCTCCGGATCCTGGTCCTGGTCCGGGCCCGGTCCGGGTGTCGGTGGTCGCGTGCCCATCGGACCACCCCCTGCTCTATGGTGCGCAGTTCGGATGAGTATTGCTCAATATCGAGCAGGTTCCTAGGGCTTCGGAGCACGAAGCGGTCTCGGTTTCGACACGGCCCGTCGCGCGGAGAACCGGGCGGAGAGCCGGGCGACGGGCCGGGTGCGCGGAGCGTCAGCCCAGGTCGGGCCCGGCCACCAGGTGCACGGCGGGTTCGCCGGAGCGGTCGAGTTCGAGGACGGTGATCTCGTTCGTCCCGCTGCGCAGAACCGGCCAGGGCAGGAAGAGCGTGCACTGCGGTCCGCGGTCCCAGTAGCGGCCCAGCAGGAAGCCGTTGACCCAGACGTAGCCCTTGCCCCAGCCCGGCAGCGCCAGGTAGCCGTCGGCGGGCTCCCCGACCTCGAAGGCGCCGCGGTGGAAGGCCGCTCCGGGGCCGGCGGCCGGAGCGACGGCCGCGTCCCAGGGAAGCCGGTCCGGTGTCCCGTCGGCCAGCGGCATCGGGTCGGCCGTCCACCCGTGCAGGTACTGCTGGGTGTGCAGGGCCCCCGCGATCCCCTTGCGGTCGCCGATCCCGGCGCCGTAGTTGACCCGGCCCATCGACTCGACCAGCAGTTCCAGCCGGGCACCCGCGCCGGGCACCGGGACGAGCAGGGGCTCGTGCTCGACGTCCCGTTCCAGGGTGGCGAGGTGGGTGCCGTCGACGCGGACGTGGGCCCGGTCGGCGAGCCCCTCGACGGTCAGCGGGTACGCCGTGCGCGGGCCGGGGATGGTGGTCCGGTAGCGGACGAGGCCGTGCGGGAGGCCGAGTTCCTCGAAGGAGAGCGGGACGGCGGAGCGGACCTCGCCGGTGGACAGCTGGTCCACCACGTCCGCCAGCGGCAGGGCCCTGTCGAGCTCCACCCGGCACGCCGGCAGCGTGGCCGGGAGCTCCTCGGGCTCCGGCACCGGCCCGTCCGCGTACGCCGCCAGGACCTCGCGGAAGGCCCGGAACTTGGCCGTGGGGGCGCCTCGTTCGTCCAGCGGGGCGTCGTAGTCGTAGGAGGTGACGGTCGGCTGGTAGCCCCGGCCGGTGCGCGGGTCGGCGGTGTTGGCGCCGGCCCAGGTGCCGAAGTTGGTGCCGCCGTGGGCCATGTAGAGGTTGACGGAGGCCCCGGCCGCCAGGATCTCACGCAGGGCCTCGGCGGCGTCCTCGGCCGGGCGGGTGGTGTGCGGCTCTCCCCAGTGGTCGAACCAGCCGTTCCAGAACTCCATGCACATCGGCGGGTCCTGGGGGCGGTGGCGGCGCAGCTCGGCGAAGGCCTCGGTGGCGCGGCTGCCGAAGTTGACGGTGGCGAGGTGGCCGGGAAGGGCGCCGCCGGTGAGGAAGAAGTCCTCCGGCCCGTCGGAGGTGCAGAGCGGGACGTCGATACCGCGGGCGCGCAGGCCGTCGGCGAGGTGGGCGAGGTAGGCCCGGTCGGTGCCGTAGGAACCGTACTCGTTCTCGATCTGGACCATCAGGACGTTTCCGCCGCGGGTGGTCTGGTGCGCCGCCAGGATCGGGATCAGCGTGTCGTACCAGCGGTCGACGTGGGCCAGGAAGCGCGGGTCGCCGGTGCGCAGCGGCAGGCCTCGGCCCGCCCTGCCCGGTTCGGCCAGGAGCCACCAGGGCAGGCCGCCGTTCTCCCATTCGGCGCAGATGTAGGGGCTCGGGCGGACGATCGCGTGCAGTCCGGCGTCCGCGGCGGCCCGCAGGAAGGCCTCCAGGTCGGCGATGCCGGTGAAGTCGTACGTGCCGGGGCGGGGCTCGTGCAGGTTCCAGGGGACGTACGTCTCCACGGTGTTGAGCCCCATCGCCCGCAGCATCCGCAGGTGGCGCGGCCACTGCCCGGGCAGGCTGCGGAAGTAGTGCAGGGCGCCGGAGAGCAGGCGCAGGGGGCGCCCGTCGAGCGTGAACCCGGTCCGGGAGATCTGGAGCATGAGTGGTCCTTGAGGGGGCGGTTCGGGGGACGGTGTCGGCCGGGGCCGGGTCATCCGGCAGTGCCTGCGACGACGGGCAGGAGCCGGCCGACGGCCTCGGTGATCGCCCCGCGGCCCGCGGCCAGGTACGCGCGGGGGTCGACGCCCCGCTCGTCCGCCGCCAGGTGGGACCGGACGGCGGTCGTCATGGCGATGCTCAGGGCGGTGCCGATGTTGACCTTGGCTATGCCGCCGTGGACGGCGCGGCGCAGTTCGTCGTCGGGGACCCCGGAGGAGCCGTGCAGGACGAGCGGGACGTCGAGGCCCGCGTGCAGGGCGGCGAGCAGGTCGTGGTCGAGCCTGGCGTCGCGGGAGGTCATCGCGTGGGAGCTGCCGACGGCGACGGCGAGGGCGTCCACGCCGGTCTCCTCGACGAAGCGCCGCGCCTCTGCGGGGTCGGTGCGGGCCCCCGGCGCGTGGGCGTCCAGCGGCCCCCGGCCGTCCTTGCCGCCGACCTCGCCGAGTTCGGCCTCCAGCCAGAGCCCGGCGCCGTGCGCCCAGACGGCGGCCTCGCGGGTGGCGGCGACGTTCTCCGCGTAGGGCAGGTGCGCGGCGTCGTACATCACCGAGCTGAACCCGCATTCGGCGGCCTGGCGGAGCAGGACGCCGGTCTTCACGTGGTCCAGGTGCAGCGCCACCGGGACGGTGCTCGGCTCGGCGCAGCGCACGGCGGCCGCGGCGAGCGGGGCCAGCCGCCCGCCGTGGAACCGCACCGCGTTCTCGCTCACCTGGAGGATCACCGCGGTGCCGGCGGTCTCGGCGGCGGAGACGACGGCCTCGACGTGCTCCAGGGTGATGACGTTGAAGGCGGCGACGGCGCCGTGCCGGGCCGCGGCCCGGGCGACGAGGCCGCCGGTGGCTGCCAGGGGCATGAACTCTCCTGTCGGGTGGGGCTGTTCAGTCGGAAGGAGCTGAGCCGGCGAAGGGCGTGGCCGGGGTGACCCGGACCAGCGGGAGGTGGCCGCGGTAGGCCTGCGGGTCGAACCGGCCGGCGTACGGGGCCTGGACGGCGGCGGCCGACAGGGCCACCGCGTGGGCCAGCGCCGCCGGCCACGGCGTGCGGTCGGCGAGGGCCGCGGCCAGCGCCGCGACCGCCGCGTCCCCCGCGCCGGTCGGGTTCCCCCGCACGACGGCCTCCGGGGGCAGCCGGGCCCGCCAGTCGCCGTCCGGGGTGACGGCGAGGAGCCCGTCGGGGCCGAGCGAGGCGACCACCGCCCGGGCGCCGGCGTCGACGAGGGCGTGTGCCGCGCGGAGCGGGTCGGCGATGCCGGTGGCGCGGCGCAGTTCGACCGCGTTCGGCTTGACGGCCGTGGGCCCGGCCGCCAGTGCCCCGGTGAGCGCGGCGCCGTCGGCGTCCAGGACGACCGGCACGCCCTGGTCGTGGGCGAGGCGGACCAGGTCCGCGTAGGCGTCGCCCGGCAGGCCCGGCGGCAGGCTCCCGGACAGCACCAGGGCCCGGGCGGTGGGGAGCAGACCGCGGACGGCGGCGCGCAGGGCCGTCCAGTCCTCGGCGGAGAGCTCCGGTCCGGGCTCGTTCAGCACGGTGGCGTCGACGGCGTCGACCACGGCGACGGTGCGCCGGGTCGACGTGCCTGCGGCGAGCGGGACGCCCAGGCAGGCGATGCCGGCCCGGTCGAGGTCGGCCCGCAGCACCGCGCCGGTGGACCCGCCGAGCGGCAGGACGGCCGTGGTGCGCCGGCCGAGGCCGTGCAGCACCCGGGCCACGTTCACGCCCTTGCCGCCGGCCTGTTCGTGGACGGAGGCCACCCGGTGGCTGGTGTGCGGGCGCAGCGCCGGCACGCCGTAGGTGATGTCCAGGGCGGGGTTCGGGGTCACGGTGACGATCACGGCGCCGGGCTCCGTTCCGGGGCCGCGCGGTCGGCCGCCGCGGGCCGGGGGGGGCGGGCGGGGCCCCGGCCCCCCGCCCCGGCCCCCCCCGCGGCCGGGCCCCCCGGCGGCGGGCCCCGGGTGCGGGCGGGGCCCGCCC
>NZ_JBHWIJ010000244.1:8708-13301 GCF_042732255.1 Kitasatospora sp. NPDC059803
GGTCACGACCCGGGCGCCGGCCTCCGTCCGGGGCCCGGGCGGGCGGCGGCGCGTGCCTGGGCGCGCAGGCCGGCGCCCAGGCAACCGGCCCGGTCCCCGAGCGCGGCGGGCACCAGGCGCGGCGCGACCTGGATCCGGGCGCGCCCGGCCAGGGCGGCGGCCAGCGGGGCGAGCAGCAGGTCGCCGGACTCGGCGAGGCCCCCACCCAGCACGACCAGCGGCGGGTCCAGCACCAGGACGGCCGTCAGCAGGGCGTCGGCCAGGGCGTCGACCGCCTCCTGCCAGACGGCGCCGGCCGCCCCGTCCCCCTCCGCGGCCAGCCGCGCCACCTCCGGTGCGAGGGCCGGCCGGCCGGTGGCCTCGGTGTAGCGCCGCGCCACGGCGGCCGCCGAGGCGTAGGTCTCGGCGCAGCCCCGGGCCCCGCAGGCGCACGGTTCCCCGCCCGGGCGCACCACGAGGTGGCCGATCTCCCCGGCCCGGTGGTGCGCGCCGGGCATGGCGCGGCCGCCGGTCATGACGGCGGCGGCGATGCTCGTGCCGACCGGGACGAACAGGAAGCGCTCCTCGCCGCGCCCGGCTCCGAGCCGGGCCTCGGCCACGCCGCCGGCGCGCACGTCGTGGGTGACGGCCACGGGCAGGCCGGTGCGCTCGGCGACGAGCTCCCGGAACGGGACGTCCCGCCAGCCGATCGTGGCGGAGTAGACGCCCGTCCCCGTGGCCTCGTCGACGATGCCGGGAACGGCCAGGCCGACGGCGTCGACCTCCGCGCCCTGCCGCCCGGCCTCCCGCCGCACGTCCGCGACCAGGTCGACGACGGTGGCCACGACGGCCTCCGGGCCCCGTTCGCGCCCGGTGGCGCGCCACGCCTGGTGCCGGACGGCCGCCTCCCGGTCCAGCAGGGCGGCCTTGATACCGGTGCCGCCGACGTCCACGGCGACGACCAGGCGCTGCCCGGTCATGGGCTGACGCCGGTCGGGCACGGGCTGACGCCGGCCGGTCGTGGGCCGAGGTCGGTCGGTCGTGGTCCGAGGCTGGTCGGTCGTGAACCGAGGCTGGTCGGTCATGAGTCGGCGAGCACCACGGACCGGGTCAGGTTGCGCGGCTGGTCCGGGTCCAGGCCCTTCGCGGCGGCCAGCGCGGCGGCCAGCCGGTGGACGCGCACCAGTTCCGCGAGCGGGTCGAGCCGGCCCTCGATCCAGCGGGCGCCGGTGCCCCGGACCTGCTCGGCCAGGCCCACCGGTGCGGCGCCCAGCATCCAGGTGGCGGTGGACGGCGCGGCGATGCTGATCGGGCCGTGCCGGTACTCCATCGCCGGGTACGCCTCGCTCCAGGCGAGCGCGGCCTCGCGCAGTTTGAGGCCGGCCTCGTTCGCCAGCCCGACCGTCCAGCCGGTGCCGAGGAAGGTGAACTGGGTGCAGTCCACCAGGCCTTCGGGCAGCGGCTCCGCCAGGGCCGCCCGGCCGTCGGCCTCCACCGCCTCGGTGTGCAGGCCCAGGTGGGCCCGCAGCAGGGTGAGCGCCGTGGTGGCGAACCTGGTCTGCACCACGGACCGCTCGTCGGCGAAGTCCAGCACGGCGATGTCGTCGGCCGCGGTCATCACCGGGGTCCGCGGGTCGGCGGTGACGGCCGCGGTGCGGACCTTTCCGCGCACCCGCTCCAGCAGGGCCAGGACCTCGGTCGTGGTGCCGGAGCGGGTCAGCGCGATCACGCGGTCGTACGAGCGGACGCCCGGGAACTCGGAGGCGGCGAAGGCGTCCGTGACGCCCTGTCCGCTCGACTCCCGCATGGCGGCGTACGCCTGGCCCATGAACAGTGACGTCCCGCAGCCGATCACCGCGACCCGTTCACCGGCCTCCGGCAGCGCCGTGCACTCCGCCGCGGCGACTTCCGCCGCGCGGCGCCAGCAGTCCGGCTGGCTGGCGATCTCGGCCTCGACATGGGTCGCCATCGGCCACCTCCACTTGATTGTTGCTGATACCTGCTTCTTTCTGGCCAGATTCAAGCATCTTCAAGCACTCCATGGAACCCGTCTGTGCAATTTGTTGCTCAGAGGTGTTGACAGTTGCGCGCAAGAAGGCCGGATACTGCATGCCATCGCCGGGCTCGGCGGTCGCGCCCCCAACGACGACCGGCGGGCCCGAGCAGCACCGCCCACCCCCGCCCCGACGGTGCAGCACCGAAGGAGACCTCGTGTCCGCCCCACCCCGCAGAGCACTCGCCGCCGTCCTCGCCCCCGCGCTCCTGGCGCTGAGCGCGGGCCTCGCCCCGGCCGCGTCGGCCGCCCCCGAACCGTCAGCCGCCCCGGCCGGCGGCCCGTCAACCGCCCCGTACACCGTGAGCGTCGGCAAGCCGGTCGGCTACGCCCACCCCACCGACACCCCCGCCGTCCCGTACACCGACAAGGACGGCACCTTCTACTTCCAGCAGTCCGCCGCGCTCTACGGCGCGAACGACCCGCGGTACTGGGACTTCTTCACCGGCAAGGACTTCGACTCCGCCACCCGGTCCAGCGCGCTCAGCAACGCCGTCAACCCCGCCAACCCCCAGGACCGCAACAACGACACCACCTGGCGCTGCAACAACAGCCCCACCGGCCTGACCTCGACCTCCGCGCCCGCCGGGTCGGGCTACGCCCAGAAGAACTACTGCGACCTCTCCGGCATCTGGGTCGACCCGGACACCGGCGACTGGTACGGGCTGGTGCACAACGAGTTCACCCCGCAACCCTTCGGCGACGGCCTCCACTTCGACGCCATCGACTACGCCGTCTCCAGCGACCAGGGCCGGACGTGGACCATCAAGGACCACGCCATCACCTCGCCGTACAGCACCCAGCGGGGCGACACCGCGGCCTTCCCGAACCAGACCTTCGACTACGGTGACGGCGACCAACGCCTGTTCGTCGACACCGCCTCGGGCTACTTCTACGTCTACTACGGCTCGCGGATCGTCGACAAGGGCGGTAGCTGGAAGGCCTTCCACGAGCACGTCGCCCGGGCCCCGATCGCCGCCAAGATGGCACCCGACTCGTGGCAGAAGTGGTACGACGGCGCGTGGTCGCAGCCCGGCACCGGCGGCCAGGAGAGCAACCTGGTGCCCGCCGACTCCGCCCACCCCACCGGCTACACCCCGGTCGCCGACGAGTACGACCCGGCGAACACCGGCACCGTGGCCCAGCAGGTCGCGGCCGGCACGATGCCCCCCACCTCACCGCTGTTCGTCATGGACATCACCTACAACGCCTACCTCGGGCTGTACATCGCCGAACCGCAGGCCGTCGACCAGAGCGGCTCCGCGCCCCAGCAGTACTACGCCACCGTCGACCTCGCCAGCCAGAAGTGGGTGCCGATCGGCGACACCGGCGGCTACCACACCGCGTCCTGGTACCGCTGGTTCCTCGACAGCGCGAACCGCACCAACACCACCATCGTCGGCAAGACCTTCCGCTCGTACTGCGCCTTCGGCTGCTCCAACGGCGCGTCCGGCGAGTACGTGGACGTGACGATCGACGGCACCGCGCCCGCCGCTCCCCCCGTCGACCCCGGCAAGACCTACCGGATCGGCAACGCCGACGGCCGGGTCCTCGCCCAGGTCGCCGGCGGCCCGGCCACCACCTCGCTGGCCGCCGGCACCGGCTCCGCCCTGGAGGCCTGGAGCTTCACCACCAACGGCGACGGCTCCTACCGGATCGCCAACGCCGCCACCGGCCGCCTGCTCGGCGTCGACTCCACCGCCACCGCCGGCCGCGCCTGGGGCGCCCGCCCCACCGCCACCGCCGCCGGCCCGGGCGGGCCCACCGTCGGCCAGCAGTGGTTCGTCATCCCCGGGAAGTCCGCCGACGGAACCGCCACCGGCGCGTTCAAGCTGGTCAACCGCTACAGCGGACTCGTCCTCGGCCTCTCCGCCACCAACAGCCGGTCCACCGAGACCACCCCCACCCGCAGTTGGGCCGACACCACCGGCAACCCCGTCGGCGGCACCCGCGGCCCCGGCGAGCAGACCCTCACCCTGACCGCCACCGGCACCGTGCCCAACCCCCCGCTGGACGGCACCCACACCCTGACCACCGCCGGCAAGGCCCTCGACGACCCCGGCCACTCCACCGCCCAGGGCACCCAACTGGTCACCTGGGCCCCCAACGGCGGCCCGAACCAGACCTGGGTGCTCACCCGGCAGGCGGACGGCGGCTACCAGATCGCCAACGGCGAGTCCCACCTGTGCATGGACGTCGACGGCGGCTCCACCTCCGCCGGCGCCAAGGTGATCCAGTGGGCCTGCACCGGCGGCGGCAACCAGCGCTGGCAGCTCACCCCCGCCGCCGGCGGCTACCGGATCACCTCCCAGAAGAGCGGCCTGCTCCTCACCACCGCGTCCACCGCCGACGGCGCCCGGACCACCCAGCAGCCCGACACCGGATCACCCCTCCAGGTCTGGGCGGTCAACTGACCAACCGGCAGTATCCAACCTCCCTTCCCCCTCGGTCAGTTGGCGAGAATCTGCCAGTGCGGAAGCGGGCCCGTTGACCTCCGGTCCGCCGGGCGTTTGGCTCTCCCCAGTCAGTTGCGCGGGCGGTGCCACCCACCAGGGTGGCGC
>NZ_JBHWIJ010000245.1:0-13267 GCF_042732255.1 Kitasatospora sp. NPDC059803
TCCCCCCCCCGGGCGGCCGGGCGCGGTGGCGCGGCCGCGCCCCCCCCCCGGCCCGCCCGCCCGCCCCGCCGCCCCCGCCCCCCCCCCCCGCCCCCCTGGTCCAGGGCCAGGCCCCGGGTCACCCGTCGACGGGGGCGGATCCGGCGGCGTCGCCTCCGAGGTGGGCGGCAATCCTCCGCGCGCACTCCAGCGACTCGGTGCGCGAGGTGTCCACCTCCAGGTCGTAGCGCACGCCCTGGTGGACCAATTCCGCCTGCGAAGCGGCCATCCCCAGGATCCGGTTCCCCCGGGCGAGCTCCCGGCCGGTGGCCACCGCCGCCTCGCAGCGGACCCCGACCCACAGCACGTCCAGTCCCACGAGAGCCTTCTCCCACCGGAGTTGGGACTCCGCCCGGCCGAGGAAGACCTCGTCGACGATCACCCGCGCGCCCGCCCCCGCCATGGTCGCGACCCCCGCGATCCACGCCGCCTGCAAGGCCTGGAACTTCGACCCGACGCTCACCCCGCCGTCGGCCGCGAAACCGATGCCCCCGTCCGTATCGTGCAGGGACGCGGGCATCGCCTCGATCAGGGTGTCGACCCCGACCGTCAGCCAGGGCTCCGGCAGCACCGCCTGAAGACACCGGGCGATCCCGGACTTGCCCGAGCTGGAACCACCGTTCAGCACAATCACCTGAGTCGCCATCCCGCCACCGTAGCGATCCCGGTGCCATGTCCCAACCGGATATCGGACGCCCGGCGAGAGCCTGGCCGCGGCCGGGTGGGGCGTGCCGGGAGGGGCCGGGCGGCACGCGGGGAGTGGTCACGGTCCGTGTCGACGTGGTGACGGCGCGATCACTCGTGCGGGGGAAAAGCGATGGTTGCGCTTTGAACAGTCGCGGTGGCTGGCCAGACTGGTCCTTCTCCGACCGGCCGGTCGGAGGTGGTGAGCGAGGGGGAGCACGGGCATGGGCGTTTCGTCGTACCGCGGCATGTGTGGCCTCGCCGCCGAGCACCCCGGAGGCCCGGACCTCCTCGCGGGAGTCGCCAGACCGGCGCCGCACGGCGAGGCCGGCGCCCTCCGCCGCGACGTCGGGGCGTGGCTGGTGGCGAGCGGGGTGCTCGGCGGTGACGTCCAAGGGTTCCTGGCACAGGGCCACCTGGACCTGGTGGCGGAGGCGTGGGGCGACGTCCCCCGGGGGCCGCGGCTGGTCGCGGCGGCGAAATGGCTGGTGCTCACCTGGATCCTCGACGACCGCTTCGACGACCAGTGGATCGGCCGGCCCGTCACGGCGGCCCGGCGGACCGTCCGGGCGCTCACGGACGTCCTGGACGGCGGTTCGGGCGTCGACTCGGACAGCGTTCCGGGTGGCGGCTCGGACGGCGTTCCGGACAGCGTTCCGGGCGGTGGCCCGGATGGTGCCTCGGACGGCGGCTGGGATGGCATCGAGCCGCCCGGCGACGCACTCGTCGAGGCGTTCGCGGTGCTGTGGCGGGAGACGGTCGAGCTGACGCCGCCGCAGTGGCGGGCGCGCTACGCGGCGTACTTCCGCGCGTACCTGGACACCTCGCTCGGCTACCTCGACGAGGCCTCGCTCCGCGACACCGCCTTCCGCGACACCGCCTTCCGCGACGCGCCCTTCCGCGACACCCCCTTCCACGACCTCGGGACCGCCGCCCCGGCCGGCGCCGTGCAGACCGTCCCCGAGTACCTACGCCGACGGGACCAGGACGGCGCCGTGTCGTGCGCGGCGGGGTGGATCGAACTCGCCCACGGCCTGGACCTCGCCGACGAGGTGTTCCGGCACCCGAGGGTGGCGGACCTGCTGATGCGCTTCAACCACGTCGTCTGCTGGGTCAACGACCTCTACTCCGCCGAGGGGGAGTCCGCCGCCGGGAACGGCAAGAACCTGCTGCGCTCGTTCACCGTCCACGAGGGCCTGGCCCCCCAAGAGGCGTCGGCCCGGCTCGGGGCGCTGTGCGAGGCCGAGTCGACGACGCTGGAGTTCCTGGCGGACGGCATCGCCCGCGACCCGTCGTCGCCCGGCGAGGTCCGGGCCTTCGCCCTCGGGCTGGTCCGCTTCACCCGCGCGCTCATCCACTGGACGGCGACGGCCGCCCGCTACCGTACGGAGTCACCGCGATGATCCCCCGTCCGCCCGGCGGCCTGCCGCTGCTCGGGCACCTGGTGCCGTTCCTGCGCGACCCGCTGGCGTTCCTGCGTTCCCTGCCCCGGTACGGCGGCCTCGTCCAGATCAGACTGGGGCCGGTCTCGGCGGTGGTGGTCTGCGACCTGGAGCTGACCCGGCACGTCCTGCGCGAGGACCGGGTCTTCGACAAGGGCGGGTTCCTGTTCGAACGGGTCCGCGACTTCGCCGGCAACGGCCTGGTGACCTGCCCCCACGCCGACCACCGCCGCCAGCGCCGCTACGTCCAGCCCGCCTTCCGCGCCGACCGGATCGCGCGGTACACGGAGGTGATGGCCCGGGAGGCCCGACGGCTGGCCGGGTCCTGGAGCGATGGGCAGGAGGTCGACATCACCGCCGAGTTGAGCCTGGCCGCCGGGCGCAGCCTGGTCTCGACCCTGTTCACCCGGCTGCCGTTCACCGGCCTCCAGGAGACCGTCGACGACTTCGTCCTGCTCATCGGCGGCTCCTACCGGCGCATGCTGCTGCCCCACCGGCTCAACCGGATCCCGTTGCCGGCCAACCGCCGCTACGACGCCGCCCGCACCCGGCTGGTGTGCCTGGTCGACGAGGTCGTCACCGCCTACCGCGCGGATCCGGAGGACCGGGGCGACCTGGTGTCGACGCTGGTGGCCGCCGACGCGGGCGGGCAGGCGCTCTCCAACGCGGAGGTCACCGACCAGGTGATGACGATCTTCGCCGCCGGCTTCGACACCATCGCCAACTCCACCGTGTGGGCCCTGCACCTGCTCGCCCAACACCCGGACATCGCCGACCGGGTCCGAGCCGAGGTGGACGCGGCCCGCGTCGACGCGACCGGGGTGAATGCGACCGGGGTGAACGCGCCCGAGGCTGACGCGCTCGGAGTGGACAGGGCCGAGGCCGGCGCCACCACGGCGGCCGGCACGTCGGCGAGCGTGGACGGGCTGGAGCTCACCACCCGGGTCGTCCGCGAGGCCGTCCGGCTGTACTCCCCGGGCTGGCTGCTCACCCGCGTCACCACCACCGACACCGAACTCGGCGCGCACCGCCTGCCCGAGGGCACCTCGGTCATCTACAGCCCCTACCTGCTCCACCGCCAGCCCGCCCTGTTCCCCGAGCCCGACCGCTTCGACCCCGAGCGGTGGGTGGGCGTCCACCCGCAGCGCGGCCCGTTCATCGGCTTCGGCGCGGGACCGCGCCGCTGCGTCGGCGAGCAGTTCGGCATGACCGAGTCCGTCCTGCTGCTCGCCACGATCATGCGGGCCTGGCACCTGGAGCACGTCCCAGGCCGGACCGTCCGCGAGATGCCGCTCGCCACGCTGCGCCCCGGCCCGGTGTGGATGCGCGCGACCCGCCGTGACGGCCTCGTCCGCACCGGGGCCGCCGGGTGAGCACGGCCCTCGTCCTCGGCGGCGGCCTGGCCGGCACGCTGGCGGCCGCCGCCCTGGCGCCGCACGCCCGGAGCGTCACCGTTCTCGAACAGGACGTCCTGCCCGTCCTGCCCGGCCCGCGCCGGGGCCTGCCGCAGGGCGAGTTCAGCCACATCCTGCTCGGCGGCGGCGCGGACGCCGTCGAGGAGGTCCTGCCCGGAACGCTCGACGCCCTGCTCGCCGCCGGCGCCCACTACCGCTCGATCCCCGCCGGTCTGCTGATGCGCCTCGGGCCGGGCTGGCTCCAGGGCTTCGACTCGCCGGCCTACCTGATCGCGTGCAGCCGGCACCTGCTCGACCACGTCGTCCGGCGGCGGTTGCGCGAGCAGGCGAACGTGACGGTCCGCGAACGCACCTCCGTCCTCGGTCTGGTGGGCGGCCCGGGCCGGATCGTCGGGGTCCACATCGAGAACCCGGACGGCTCGCGGGAGACCCTGCGGGCCGACCTGGTCGTCGACGCGACCGGCCGCCGCTCCCGCGCCCCGGAGTGGCTGCGCGCCCTGGGGGTCGAGGGACTGTGCGAGGAGACGGTGGACGCCGGACTCGCCTACGCCGCCCGGGTGTTCGAGACGCCGGGCGGAAACGAGGGCTTCCCGGTGGTGAGCATCGTGCCCGTCCCGGGGCGCGGCCGGCCCGGTCGGGGCGCCACCATCATCCCGATCGAGGACGGGCGTTGGATCGTCACGCTCTCCGGCACCCGTGGCGGCGAACCCGCGCGGGGCGAGCGGGAGTTCCACGACTTCCTGAAGGCGCTGGACCACCCGGTCGTCCACGACCTCGCCCGCGCCGCCCGCCCGCTCGGCCCGATCCGCACCTGCCACGGGACGCTGAACCGCCGGCGCCGCTACGAGTGCTACGAGGGCGGCCAGCTGGCCGGGTTCGCCGCCACCGGCGACGCGGTGGCGGCGCTGAACCCGGTGTACGGGCACGGTATGACGGTCGCCGCCCAGTGTGCCGCCGCCATCCGCGCCGCCGTCGACAGCGAAGGCCTGCACCCGGGGGTGAGCGCACTGATCCAGCGGCGGATCGCCAGGGTCGTCGACACGCCCTGGGACATGGCCAAGGACCAGGACGAGGGCTTCCCGGACGCACTGTCGAGCCACCCCGCCACCGCTGCCGGGCCCGCCGCCGTGTTCACCCGCTGGTACACCCGCCGGGTGCTGGGCGCGGCCCTCACCGACCCCGCCGTCTCGGCCGCCTACTTCGAGGTGTTCTCCCTCGCCGCCAGACCCGCCCGGCTGGCCAGACCCGCGGTGGCCCTCGGCGCACTGCGACCCCGGCGCGCCCACCCGCCGACCGCCGGCCAGGCGATCGCCCGCTTCCCGGGGGTGGCCGCACTGGCCGGGCCCTACTGACCGGCCCGGACGGCCAGAACCGCCCAACCTCCCGCTCCCGCAATCCTGTTCACGCCGTTGCCGTCGACGCCGCCCTCGAACGCCCAGGCCCTGTCCCACCAAGATCGGTCGGACAGGCCTGGGGTCCGTCCTCAGGTGGACCCCAGGGCGACCTGACGGCTTCGGTCACCGAGCCGCCGCGGCCATGGCCTCGCGAACGGTGATCAGGCATGGATCGCAGTAACGGTCCGGGCCCGCCGACTCCTCGACGCCCGCAGCCGGCGCGACGCGCTGGGCGGGTTCGAGGAAGCGTCCGCACAGGGACGTCGACGAGTCGTTCTTCGTCACCACGTGCCACACCACGGCCGGCGGTGACACCGCCGGGTCGTGCTCGGCCCACATCTCGTACACGGTAGCCTCCCGAATCGCTGGGGCCCGGTCACCCCATGCAACCCCCCTCCCCGGCGGTCGGCCACCGGACGGGGCCCGGTGGGATGGCGCGCGGACGGTCGGGGCGTGCGGGTGGCGGCTGTTCCCTTGTGGTGGTGGCCGGTTGCCCCTGGCGTTTCGGTGTCGCGCCAGTAACATGAGTTCCCCTCACGTTCACGTCAGGAGGCAGTCATGCCGGACCGCTACGACCTGCCGACGGGGTTCCGCTGGGGCGCCGCCACCGCCGCCTACCAGATCGAGGGGGCGGTGACCGAAGACGGCCGCGGGCCCTCCGTCTGGGACACCTTCGCCGCCCGCCCCGGCGCCGTCCGCGACGGCCACACGGGTGCGGTGGCCTGCGACCACTACCACCGGTACCCCGAGGACATCGCGCTGATGAAGGACCTCGGGCTGGACGGCTACCGCTTCTCCATCTCCTGGCCCCGCGTGCTCCCCACCGGCGCGGGCACAGTCAACCCCGCCGGACTCGCCTTCTACGACCGCCTGGTGGACGCGTTGTTGGAGTCGGGCATCACTCCGCTCCCCACCCTCTTCCACTGGGACCTCCCGCAAGGCCTGGAAGACAACGGCGGCTGGCTGAACCGCGACACCGCGTACCGCTTCGCCGAGTACGCCACCGTCATGGCCGACCGCCTCGGCGACCGCGTCCCCGCCTGGATCACCCTCAACGAGCCCTTCGTCCACACCGTCTTCGGCTACGCCCTCGGCACCCACGCCCCCGGCCGCACCCTGATGCTGGAGGCCCTCCCGGCCGCCCACCACCAACTCCTCGCCCACGGCCTGGCCGCGTCCCTGCTCCACGACCGCGGCCTAGAGGTGATGCTCTCCAACAACCTCACCCCGGTCGAGCCCGCCTCCGCCTCGCCCGCCGACACGGCCGCCGCCGAGGCCTACGACGCCCTGCACAACCGCCTGTTCACCGACCCCGTCCTCCTCGGCCACTACCCCGACCTCTCCGCCCTCGGCGTCCCCGACGACCTCTACGGCGCCCTCCACCCCGGCGACACCGACCTCATCCACACCCCCGGCCTCGACGGCCTCGGCCTCAACTTCTACAACCCCACCCGCATCGCCGCCCCCACCGAACCGGGCCTCCCCTTCGACTTCGTCGACATCCCCGACGTCCCCCACACCGCCTTCGGCTGGCCCGTCGTCCCCGACGCCCTCACCACCCTCCTTCTTCACCTCCGCGACACCTACGGCAAAGCCCTCCCGCCCATCACCATCACCGAAAACGGCTGCTCCGTCACCGAGTCCACCACCCCCGACCAACCCCGCATCGACTTCATGTCCACCCACCTCGACGCCCTCGCCGCCGCCACCGCCGAAGGCCTCGACATCCGCGGCTACTACACCTGGTCCCTCCTCGACAACTACGAGTGGGCCGAGGGCTACCACCAGCGCTTCGGCCTCATCCACGTCGACTTCGCGACCCAGCGCCGCACCCCGAAGGCCTCCTACACCTGGTACCGCGACCTGATTGCCACTCACCGGCTTTATCGGGCTGGGTAGTTGAGATCGATGGCGGCCGTGGCACATGTCGGGACCGGTCCAGGTTGATGAGTGCGCTGGTCGAGCGCGGGCAGGTGGCCGCGCTCGGCCATAGGGTGTGAAGACAGGGTGTTCGATGGTTGAGAAGGCCGTCACCAGCGGTTTGAGCTGAATCGGATTTTGTAGAGGCCTTGAAGCCAGGCGTGATCGCCGTGTTGGCCCAGTTGTGGGCCTGTTTCTGCTCGACGCTGCTGGCATCGCGTGGTACAGGTCGATCAGGTCCGGATCGAGGCCCAGCGGGTCGGGGCTGAGAGAGTGGGCGGTGGCCGGGTCGTAGTATCGGAAGACGTTGCAGTGCGGGCCGGTCTCGGCGTCGTGGAACTGCCCGGGGAAGCACAGCGGGCAGTCGATGCTCTCGACCGCGTCAGGCAGCGGGTGGCCGCACAGCGCGGTGCGCTGCTGCCAGGCCAGGGCGCCGTGCTCGTCGACCAGTTCGGTCGGGGCGCCGACTACGTCGGTGACGATGGCGTGGAAGCGGCGGTCGATCTCGTGCTGCGGGGCGTCGGCAATGGGCAGCAGCCAGTCGGTCTGGGTGAGCGGGCGCTGCCGCGTGAGGGTCCACTCGGCCCCGGCGGCGTGTTGGTGCGCGCACGATCGTCGAGTCGACCGCGACCACGCGGTCCAAGTCGCCCTCGGCTTCGGCCAGCGCGAGCAGCGCGGTGAGCGCGCGCTCCCACGTACCGTCCAGTGCCGACCTCCATGGCCGGTTGTGACGCCCTTCCACGACCCCGAACCGCTCCTGCAGCTCCGTTTACGGCGTCCCGGTCCGGTACTTGAACACGATCGCGTCGATCACCTCCCGATGATCACGCCACCGTCCGCCCGCGCCGAGGCGTAGGGTACGGCCCCAACGGCTCTGCCCGCGCCTATTGCGCATCAACCAACAATCGAATGATCCGCAGGGAACGGCCTACCCCGGAGCCCCAGGCTCCAAGGGGACCCACCTCGTCATCGAGTCCCAGGCCTGCAGGACATCCGCGAGGACATCCACCGAGGCCTCGGACTCGGGCCCGACGGTGCTCGCCGTGATGAGCAGCATTCCGCCGTACTGCTCCACCAGCGCGATGAATGCCTCGGTTGCCGGAGCGCTCCAGACCTCCCCGAACACTGCCACCGCGGCTTCGCCGGGGCCGGTGAGTGCCCAGGCGCGCCCGTCGGAGGACTTGGGCGGCAGCCCGGACCACAACGGTCGCAGGTTGAGCACCCGGGTGTTGGCCGACCGGGGCCCGTACGCCGCCGTGGCCGTCCAGCGGTCCTCGCTGCGGACCAACTGCGCGACCTCGAAGGACGGGTTGACCACGAGGGCGGGAACGCAAAGCGGGCCGAATCCCTCCCCCATGGGCACTCCGGCGGTGAATGCCGTCCACCTCATGCCCGCGTCTTTGGCTATCTGGGTCAGGGCTGACTCGTTCCAGTGCGGATACCGGCACAGTCCGAAGTGGAACAGCCGCGCGTTGGCCGCTATGAAGGTGTCGTCCACATAGAGCGCAGGAACACCGTCGCCCAGGGGGTACCCGCAGTCCTGGCAGTCGCCGGCCCAGAGCAACTGCATGAGCGAACGGGCTTCCTCCTCTCCGAGTCTGTCCAGGCAGACCTGGCTGAAGGCCAGGTGCCGCAGTCCGGACGAGCCCTCCTCTGCCTCCAGGACCACCCAGTCCGAGGGGCAGCCACGCTCCTGCGCCCGGCTCCACCATTTCTTCCCCAGCCGGACGTCGCCGAAGGAGTACGCCGTCACACCGGCCATCAGACAGCCGATCGGATCACCCAGCTCCCCCTGCTCAACCGCTGCGGCGTAGGCACGCGACACGTAGGCATTCGCCGTCTCGTGGTCCTTCCTATGTAGGAGGACGCCGGCGTACGAGAGGGCGGCGAGCGGGATCTTGCCGTCGGCAGCAACTCTCAGGGCTTCGACGGCTTCGTCCGACTGCCATTTCGACCTCAGCCAGTCCGAGTAGTGCAGCGCACTCCCGGGATCTCCGGCCTCGGTACCGCGCTTCCAGAGCGCCACCGCCTCGTCCTGGTCGCCTAGTTTCTCGTGAACCAGGCCGAGGGCTCCGATCGACATCCGCTCCCCACTCTGGATCGCGCGCTCGTACCACTCCCGGGCCGCTTCCAGATCCCCCCGCATGAAGGAGACGGCACCCATATTGTGTGCCCCCATGGAGTCGCCCAGAGCGGCAGCGCGCTCGAAGCAGCGGGCGGCGCCGTCATAGTCTTCCTCCTCTGCCAGCAGCGCCCCCAGATTGATCAGGCCGTCTGGATCGTTTGCCTCCGCGAGGGGACGGAGCACCTCCTTGGCCACCTCCGGCCGGCCCGCCGCCTTGGCGACGGTCGACACCAGCACCCGGCGCGTATCGTCCACGACGCGCAGCGTCTCTTCCCACACCTGCTCCGGGAGTTCGTTCGGACGGGCCCGGCGCGCAGCATCGGACACCAGGTAGTCGAACGGCTTCCACGTTCCGCCCCGGCCCGGCACCAGGGGACTGGTCACGCCCAGCACGATCCGGGATGCCCACTTCCATGCGTCCGCCATGTCCTCCGGACGCAGCGCTGGACCGCCCGCCAGGTCGAGGAAGTACTCGTGGAGGCGTTCCAGTGAATCCGGTGGCAGCGCACTGTCCACACCCGTGCGGGCAAGGGCGACTGCAGCCTCGACGAGCGCGGCCCCCCGGGGGTTGCCCCGCACCCGGGAGGCGGCCTTCCACCGCTTGAGGACCTGCGGCCCCGCCGCCAGGTACTCCGCCACCCCGTGCGCCCGGTTGGCGCTCAAGGCCGCGACGACGCGCGGGTCCTGGCGTGCCGACGCGGCCTGCCGCTCGTCGTCGGTCCAGATCCGGTCCAGCGTGAGGTGGTGTGCAGCGCGGATCACCCTGCCCGGCGAGGACGGCAGACGCGGTCCGGTGCCCTGCCAGAGTGACGGCCCGTCCTCCTCATCCGTGTAGTGCTCGTAGAACTCGGTGCGCAGCGTCGCGAGCACGACCGTGCCCCGGCGGACAAGCTGGTCGAGAAGGGACGGCGTCAGCCCGCCGGACCGCAGGTAGGTGTGCAGGTCGTCGAGCCACACGACGTTCTCGTAGTCGTTTCCGGAGGACACGCGCAGGAAGGCCAGGTCGGCGTCGGGATCCGGCTTGCAGACCGACCGGTCCGGGAGATTGCGGACCATGCCTTCGAACAGGGCCCGCGACTTGCCCGCCGCCGAATCCCCGGTCAGGAGCAGCATGCCGCCGGTCTCCGCCAGCGCTTCGAGTCGGGCGTCAAGTTGGGCGTCGACGTTGCGCGGCACGTACTGCACCACTTCCGGATGGCCGGCGGCGTCCGACGCGCGATGGACGCCGAAGGAGATCGGATCGGCGTCGGCGATCCGGAGCCAGTCGCCTTGGCGAGAGGTGGCGGCCTCGCGCACCGTGTGCGCTACCGACCTGTCAATCTCCACCACTTCCGGCCGCAGCCCTACGGCTGCCTCCATCGCCTGCTGGAACTCGGGGTCGGCCACCACGACCGATATTGGAACGGCTTCCACCCGTGCGTGTGCCCACCGTCCCGGGTCCCCGGAGACCACGCCGATCAGGAATTCTCCGGCGAAGAGCGCGGCACCCGACATCCCCTGCCAGGGCGATGTGCCGGGAGTGCTGGCCGTCGGCGGCGGTGTGTGGGAGCTGTCCAGGATGTAGCGGCCGCGTAGGATCGACGAGCCCGGCTTCAGCGTGCCGACGATCTGCTCGGTGTCCGGCCTCGCCCCGTCCCGCAGTGAGATGAGCGGGTACCCCACGGCTTCGCAGTTCTCCCACGCGGCCAGGCCCGCCGTCCGGCCCCAGCGGACGTCGGAGATCCGGCACGTCGTGGCCTCCCTGACCAGGTCGTCGTCCGCTTCGAGTAGGGCCGCGTCGCACGCCTCGTCGTAACGGCGCCACCTGAGGCGGCAGTTGCGCGTCCCCGCCCCTCCGGGGACGGCGACGCGAGCGGCCCCGTTGTCCCCGTCGAACAGGTGCGCCGAGGTGAGCACCAGGCGGGAGTCCAACAGGAAGCCGCTGCCCTGCCGCGCTCCCTGGACGATGGCGATGCGTTCGACGGACCGGACGCTCATCCGCCGCGCAGCCCGGACGGATGCTCGAAGTCACCCAGGTCGACAGCGGCCTGACTGCCGATCTCGATCGGCCCGCCGAGGGCCGAGTCCGTCGGCTTCAACTTCACGGACACCTTGTGGACGGCGTTCTGCGCGACCCCCACCTGGGCGTCGCCGGAGACCACCCATGCCTTGAACCCCGCCTTGGCCGTCGCGTCGCGTCGCAGCTCGACCGAGAAGTCCAGCGTGATCTCGTTGACCTCGAACTTGATGCGCTGACCGTCCGCAGCGTCCGCGGCGGCCATCAATTGGTCCCGCAGACCTTGCACGGCCTCGGTGAGTTCCACGTTCTCCAACGGATCGCGCATGTCTCCGACTCCCCCGTCCGGCCCGCCGTCAACCGCTATCCTTATCACATCGCCCCTGGCGCGAACGGGTGATCCGAACAACGCCGCCGAACGCACCGGAGTGCGGTGGGGCGTGTCGAGCACCATCGATGCGCCCATGACACGGCCCACCGCACAGCTACCGGCGCCAGCTCAGCGTTCGTGGCCCTGCGGCTTCAGTGGCGTCAGCGGCCACTCCGGGGCGGGCAGGCGGGCGCGGGCGTAGCCATGGACTTCGCCGAAGCGGGTGCCGGACTGCCAGTCGGCGCGGGTCTGGGCGATCCCCTCGTTGGTGCGGCCGATGAAGTTCCACCACGTGGCGATCTGATGATCGTGACTCTGGTTCTGGGGTTGCGATGGCGAACCTGTGGTCGGTGTGGCCGGGTGGGGTGATCGGTGCGGCGGCCCCTGAGGGCCAGGCCCTTGCGGGCTATATGGCACTCGGCTCTGGATTTGGGCCGCCGGCTCGCCTTGAAATGAGCCCTGCTCGCATTTGTGGCTCGTGTTGTTTAAAGGGATTCATCCATGACGGACCGTCGCGACCCGCCGCCCGGATTCCGCTGGGGCGTGTCCACCGCCGCCTACCAGATCGAGGGCGGGATGGACGAGGATAGCCGCGGCTGGTCGGTGTGGGACACCTTCTGCGACCGGGCCGGCGCAGTAAGGGGCGGCGACACCGGCCGGGTGGCGTGCGACCCCTATCGCCGGTGGCCCGAGGACGTGGGGTTGATGCGCGGCCTGGGGCTCGACGGGTACCGGTTTTCGATCGCCTGGTCGCGCGTGCAGCCGGCCGGCCGGGGCGAGGTCAACGGTGCCGGGCTCGACTTCTATGAGCGGCTGGTGGACGGGCTGCTGGAGGCCGGCATTGCTCCGCTGCACGCGCTCTACCACTGGGACCTGCTGCAGGCGCGACCGCCTGTCTTCGCCGTGGTCGTGCACGGGTTCACGCGCTTCCCGCCTCCCTGCAGCCAACCGTTCAACTTTGGCGGCGGTGATCCTATACGCCTGGGTTGCCACCATTAGAGGACGGGCCTGACGACGAGCCGCGAGGAGTCACCGATGGTTACCAGGCCACTGCTGAAGCGCAGGCCGGCAGGCACGGGGAAGACGATTTTCGCCGAGTCTTCGACCAATGGCTGCTGCGGCGCGAGGTCGGGTCGTACCGGCTTGTCGCAGGCTGCTGACCTGGCAGACCACCGCCATGGATAGAATGACAGCCTGTTCGACGGGCTGAGGGCTACCACCAGCGCTTCGGCCTCATCCACGTCGACTTCGACACCCAGCAGCGCACCCCGAAGGCCTCCTACACCTGGTACCGCAACCTGATCGCCGCCCATCGGGAGCGGCGCCAAAGGTAGTCGGTCGCCAGGGCCGGAAGAAGCGGTTCGGGCTGGCGGGTCCGTGGGGTCAGGGCGCTCGTCCGCCCTGACTTGAGCTTCCCCCGTTGAACGGGAGGTGGTGATTACCTGGTCAGGATGGGTTCAGGCTGTTCGACGGCCACTGGTTCGGCCGTCGCCTGGTCGGCGTAGTGCTTCGCCTCGTACTCGTCAGGGCTGAGCCAGCCGAGGTGCTTTTGGATGCGGCGGGTGTTGTAGAAGCCGTCGATGTAGGCGAACAGCGCGAGGTCGGCGTCGGTGCGGGTCGCGAAGGTCGTGCGGCGCACGCACTCGGTCTTCAGCACGCTCCAGAAGTTCTCCGCGAGGGCGTTGTCGAACGAGTCGCCGACCGTGCCCATGCTTGCCTCAATTCCTGCCTTGAGCAATCGGGTTGTGAGCTTGATGGACGTGTATTGACAGCCGTGGTCGCTGTGGTGGATCAGCTTGCCCGGCTCCACCGGGCGCCCGTGGAGTGCGTACTCCAGCGCGGTGAGGACGAGGTCGGCGTCCGCCCGCTCCGAGGTGTGCCA
>NZ_JBHWIJ010000246.1:0-13214 GCF_042732255.1 Kitasatospora sp. NPDC059803
AGTGCGTTCAGACGTTCGGGATTTCGCCGCCCTTGAGGGCGGCGACGAACGCCGTCCAGGCGTCGGCCGGGAAGACGAGCGCCGGGCCGCTGGGGTCCTTGGAGTCTCGAACGGGGACGATGCCGTCGTTGAGGATCGCGACCTCAACGCAAGCGGATTGTGCGTTGCTGCGGGTGGACTTGAACCACACCGCTCCTGTCAGATCAACCGTGTCCATAACTTCCTGCCACTTCGGAGATCAGCTGCTTCGACGCCTGCTCACTGAGCGCTGTCTCCCAGATGTTCGTGAACGCGGCGTCGTAGCGTTCCACTTCGTTGGGCTTGTCCAGATACAGGTCGCCGGTGAACCCGTCCGCATAGACGGTCGGCGGCTCCGTCTCGGAGCCGTCGCCGTTGAGCGGGAAGCGCAGAATTCCGAACGGGCCTGACAAGACGCCCAGGTGCAGACCCGCGTCGAACGGGACCACCTTGATGGTGACGTTGGGAAGCTCGCTCACCTCCAGCAGGTGGGCGAGCTGTCCAGCCATGACTTTGCCGCCACCGATGGGTCGTCGCAGTATCGCCTCGTTGAGTGCGACGTCGAAGACCGGCGGATCGGTGAACCTGGTGAGAAGCACCTGGCGAGCCGAACGGAGATGGACTCGTCGTTCGATCTCGTCGTCGTCTTCGTGAGGCTTGCCCGCTCGCATGATCGTGCGTGAGTAGTCCTCGGTCTGCAGCAGACCGGGAACCAACTCGCTCTCATACCAAGCGATCTTCGAAGCCGCTTCTTCCAGCCCGATGAAGAGGTCGAACCCCTCCGGGATCACATCCCCGTAGGCGTGCCACCAACCCCGAGCTTTGGTCTCCTTCGCCAGTCCCATCAGGGCTTCGGTCAGTTCGGCCGGTGCGCCGTAGACCTTGCACATGGCCTCGACATCGAGGCTCCGCAAGGACGTGTGACCGCTCTCGATGCGCCACATCTTCGCTTCCGACCACTCCAGGCTGCGAGCCGCCGCCCGCACGGTGAGTCGCGATCGGTTGCGCAAATCACGCAGGTACCGCCCGAGTTGCCTGCGCGGCACCGTTGATCCAGTTGGCCCTTCCGGCATGGCCTTCCCCTTTCTGGCTTCCAGTATGAAGCACCGTCAGCGCTCGAAATGAAAGCACCCGTGCGCCCGCTTCGCAATGAAAGTCAACCGAACGAGTTACGCCGTTCGAATGCCCCAGAATGAAGTCTTGCAGATTGCGGAGCGTCCTGGGCAGACTACGGGCAGTAGTCCGACTGCTCGCTCACGGCGATCTGACGGGCGGCCACCCGGGCATTTCCATGCCCCTCCCCGGCCGACGCCGCCTGCTGCGAGCCACACCCGGAGGAGGTCCTGCTATGCCCGGAACGTTGGAGAAGTGCTCGTGCCGGCTGCACCGGCACCGCAAATCCGCCCCCGCCGCCCGGCGGCTGGTCAGTGACTGCCTCGCCGACCGGCCGGCTGGCATCGGCGAGACCGTCCGGGCGCAGATCGGGGGCGTGCGGTGAGCGACGGGCTCCCCTTCTCCGTGACTGTCGAGATCGTGGGCTTCACCGAGCCCACCACCTTCGCGAGTCTCTTCGATGCCCTCGACGTCCTCCGGGTCGGCCTCGCCGTGCTCCCGCTGGACGCCGAACAGGCCGCTTGCCTGGCCGGCCGGTTCGGCCCCTGGGCCGCCGGGGAGATCGCTCACCGGCTGTACCACTTCGGTGCGGTGGGGGCGGTGGCGTTCGTCGGGCTGGATGCCCACCCGATCTACGTGCGGCGGGCGGCGCTTGAGTGACCGGTTGAGACCGCTTGTGTCGGTCCGTCAGCTGTGGTGTGTGAGATATGTGGTGCAAACGCGACCATTTGTGGCGGGTCGCTGTTAGGGTGCCCATCTGAACGCCAACTCTCCATGATGTGAGCAGTCTTGGAAGAGATGGCGTCGACTCCACCTCCGTAGCCGACACCCGAGGAAGCGCGTGAGACCCGAAGACGTCCCCCGGCTGTTCCAGGAGCTGGCCCGCGAGTTCGCGGACGTGACCGGCATGTCAGTGGCGGCGACCGGTTCGTTGGCCCGTGGCGACCACCGCACCGGGCCCACCGGTGACATCGTCTCCAACCTCGACCTGATCCACGTCGTGGCCGACGGGGCCGACGTGCCGGAGGTCCGGGCCGTGGTGGGGCGGACGATGCGGCGGATCTCCGACACCTTCCGGATCGAGACGACGTCCGTCATAGCCATGCTCCCGGCGTTCCGACTGGCCGGGCACGCCCACTACCGGATCAGCATGCGGCCCGAGTGGTTCTGCGACGGCCTCGGGCTCGGGTCGGAGGCCTTCGACCGTTCCGACCGCGACGAGGACGACCCGCGCGCGGCGCTGGCCTGGATGATGCAGCCCGTCCCCTACTACCTGGCGAAGGCGACCGTCCTGGACCCGACGACCAACCTCGCCAAGGCCCGCAGGGCGGCGATGCGGCTGGCCGACCGGTTCGACCTGGAGGACATGCGCGAGGGCCTCGACGACCTGCCGGGTTCGCTGCGCACCTTGATCGCCGAGCACGACATCACCCCGCTCGACTCCACCGCCCGCTACCTCGCCGCCCCCACCCACCCCGCCATCGCGCAGCTCGTCCGCGACGCCGTCTTCGTCGAGGGCATGGGCCTGTCGTCCGCCGACTCGATGGTCATCATGCTGCCGTCCGCCCCGAACTGACCCGTACCGGAGAACACCGAATGCCTACCCGGCAGCACGTGGAGATCCTGCCCCCGCACCCGTTGCGGGCCGGCTACGACCGGGCCCTGGAACGAGGCTCGATAGCCGACGCGTTCCAACGGCGCCTGGAGCCCGCCAACTTCACCCCCGGCTACCTCGGCGCCCTGACCGAGCGGGTCGAACAGGCCCTGGGCCAGGACCGGGGGGACGAGACCATGCGGTGGCGCCTGGCCTTCCTCCTGCTCCAGAACAACGCCACCGCGGCCGCCGTCGAACGCGCCGAGGAACTGCTCGCCGGCGCCACCCTCCCGCAGGCCGTCCGCCTGGCCCGGCTGGTGGCCGGGATCCGCGGCCGGGCCGACCAGCCGCGTACCGGCCGCCGCGTCCGGCGGGTCAACTGGTCGATCAACAACCGCTGTCCGATGTCCTGCCAGGGCTGCTACAACCCGTTCGCGGCGGAGCAGATCGACCTCGACCAGGCCAGGCGGATCGTCGGGAAGCTGGCCGCGCACGGGACCACCGACCTGGTCCTGGCCGGCGGCGACCCGCTGCTGTGGCCGCCGGTCTTCGACGTGGTCGACCACGCCATCGCCAGCGGTCTCAAGGTCGGCCTCGACACCACCGGCTACACGCTCACCGCCGAGAAGCTCTCCCGGCTCCACGGCCTGTCCTCGCTGCGGCTGCCGCTGGACGCCGTCACGCCGGAGGTGCAACGCGCCTTCCGCCGGAGCCCGGACGACAGGCTCCTCGACGCGCTGCTGGAGTCCCTCGCCCTGTGCGACGCCGAGGGCTTCGACCGGGTGCGGGTGCACACCGTGGCGAGTGCCGATAACCTCCACCAACTGCCGGAGCTCGCCGAGGAGGTGCTGTCCCACCCGTCGGTCGCCCAGTGGGTGATCTTCCAGTGGTGGGGGCGGCGGGCCTCGCCGGCCACGGTGCGCAGGCTCGGCGTGGCGGTGGAGGACGTCCGCGCGGTCGTCGACGGGATCCGGCGCGACCACCCCGGCCGGGAGATCCACCTCGCGGAGAGCAGCGAGCGGGAGCTGCTGAACTGGATGATCCAGTCGAGCGGGCAGGTGGTCACCTTCGGGTCGGGCGCGGAGGAGGAGTTCATCCTGGGCAACCTCCTGACCGACGAGGTCGAGGAGATCCTGACCCATCCGATCCTGGACTTCGAGGCCATGGCGCGGGGGATCCCCGTCACCCCGGGAACCGTGTTCGGCGCTCCGGACGCCGCGCGGGGATAACAGAACGGTTTCGGAGCCCACCCTCCCCACGCCCAGGTCTTGACGGCGTGGGGAGGGTGGGCGTTTGCTGTGACCCGCTCGTTCGAACCTGTTTGGTTCTGGTCTGTTTTGTGTATTTGAACGTTCAAAACCCCCTCCTTCTTGCCTCGCCACACCCTTCCTGCCTCAACCCTTCCTCGCCACCCCTCAGAGAGGAATGCAATGTCACACCTTTCTCGTCGTGATCTGCTCCGAGCCTCAGGAGCGGGCCTGCTGGCCCTGACCGCCGGAGGCACGCTCGCAGCCTGCGGCGACTCCGGCTCCGGGGGCGCCTCGGGCGGGGACGCCGACAGCGGCAACATCACCGTCTGGTCCTGGGCCACGGCCGCCGAAGCCCTGCGCGGGATCGTCCCGGCCTTCGAGAAGGACAACCCGGGGATCAAGGTCGACGTCCAGGACATCGGCGAACCGGCCATCTGGGACAAGATCACCGTCGGCCTGGCGGCCGGCGGCCAGGGCCTCGGCGACGTGCTGCACATCGGCTGCGACTACCTGCCCGGGTACCTGGAGAAGTTCCCCGGCGGCCTGGCCGACCTCTCCGCGCTCGGCGCCGACGCGCACAAGGACAAGTTCGCCAAGGGCCTGTGGCCCGTCGTCAGCGGCAAGGACGGCCACGCCTACGCGCTGCCCTGGGAGGTCAACCCGCTCGGCTTCTTCTACCGCAAGGACTACTTCGACAAGGCGGGCATCGACCCCGAGTCCCTCGCCACCTGGGACGACCTGCTCGCCGTGGCCGACCGCTTCAAGGCCGCCAACCCCGGCGTCGCCCTGATCGGCATCAACAGGGCCGCCAACCCCACCCCCGACCTGGACTTCGTCCAGGGCCTGATGCAGCTCCAGGGCGCCTTCTACTTCGACCTCCAGGGCAAGATCACCGTCGGCTCGGAGCCGGCCGTGCGCGCCCTGACCATCGTCAAGCGGCTGGACGAGGCCGGGCTGATCGGCGACACCCCCGGCGTCCAGAGCTGGCCGCCCGTGATGAAGGCCGGCAAGCTCGGGGTGGCCGCGATGCCCGCCTGGGTCGCGCACTACCTGGAGAAGAAGATCCCCGACCAGAGCGGCAACTGGCGTCTCGCCAAGCCCCCGGCGGTCACCCCCGGCGGCAAGCGCACCGCCCTGGTCAACTCCACCCACCTGGCCGTCGCCGCCTCCAGCCCACGCCGCCGCGCCGCCTGGAAGTTCGTCGAGTACACGGTCACCCGCCCGGCCTCGGTGAACGCCATGTTCAACGCGGGCGGCGTCTTCCCGGCCCTCACCGAGGCCTACACCGACCCGCTGTACGCCGCGCCGAGCGCCTACTACGGCGGGCAGCCGGTGCTCAGGACCTTCGCCGACCTCGCCATCGAGGGGGGTTACCCCACCAACTACTCCGGTGACTACGCCCGCGCCCTCAAGCTCGTCAGCGACGCCCAGGTCAGGGTCCTCCTCAAGGGCGCCGACCCGGCCGCCGTCCTCCAGGACGCCGCCAAGCAGCTCGCCCAGCAGACCGGGCGCGGTATCGCATGAGTGCCGCCAGCCCGCCCGCCGCCCTCGCCAGGAGATCCGCAGCGCCGCGCCGGTCCCGCCGGCGGCGCACCGCCGTACCGTACCTGCTGCTCGCCCCCGCCCTGCTGACCTTCGGCGTGTTCAAGGCCTACCCGGTCGTCGAGTCGCTGCTGCTGTCCTTCACCACCGGCTCCGGCGCCGCCACCCGCAACGCCGGCCTCGCCAACTACCGGCGCCTGCTGGACGACCCGCTGTTCTGGACGGCCCTGTCCAACACCGGCGAGATCCTCGTCATGCAGGTCCCGCTGATGCTCGGACTGGCCCTGCTGATGGCCGTCGGCATCAACTCCGCGCTGGTGCGCTGGCGCACGGTGTGGCGGCTCGGCGTCTTCATGCCCTCGGTCACCGGCCTGGTCGCCACCGGCGTGATCTTCGCCTACCTGCTCAAGACCGACGACGGCGCGGTCAACTGGGTGCTGAACGCCGTCGGCCTGCCCTCCGTCGACTGGATGGGCCAGCCCGTCTGGGCCCGGACGGCCGTCGTCGTGGTGCTCACCTGGCACTACACCGGATACAACGCCGTCATCTACCTCGCCGGACTCCAGTCCATTCCACGGGAGTTGTACGAGGCCGCGATGGTCGACGGCGCCGGACCGATCCGCCGCTTCACCTCCGTCACCGTCCCCGCGCTGCGCCCGGTGCTGCTGTTCACGGTCGTGCTCTCGACCATCGGCACGCTCCAGCTCTTCGACGAGCCGTACGTGCTGACCGGTGGCGGGCCGGACAACGCCACCCTGACCGTCTCCATGTACCTGTACCAGAACGGCTTCCGGTACTACGACTTCGGCTACGCCTCCGCCATCGCCTACGCGCTCACCCTGCTCGTGACGGTGCTCGGCGCCGTCCAGATGCGCCTGATGGGAGACCGCGACAAGTGACCTCCAAGAGTGAGACCTCCAAGAGCGAGACTCCGAAGCGCGTGAACCCCCTCAAGAGGCTGCACGGTTGGCCGCTGACCTTCCTCCTCGCCGGCATCACCGGGCTGTCGATCGCCCCCTTCTACTGGCTGGTGGTCGCCTCCACCCGCAAGGACACCGAGGTCTTCGACTGGCCGCCCAAGCTGCTGCCCGGCGGGAGCCTCGGCGAGAACCTGAGCCACCTGGAGCAGAAGATCGGCCTGCTCAGGGTGGTCGGGAACTCCCTGCTGGTGGCGGGGGTCCAGACGCTGGGCGCCCTCGTCGTGGCGCTGCTCGCGGGCTACGCCTTCGCCAAGTTCCGCTTCCGCGGCCGGACCCTGCTGTTCGCCCTGCTGTTCTCCACCCTCGTGGTGCCCGAACAGGTCACGCTGGTACCGCTGTTCAAGATGATGACGAACTTCGGCCTGCTGGACACCTACCAGGCGCTGATCCTGCCCGGCCTGTGCGTGCCCTTCGCCATCTTCCTGATGCGGCAGTCGCTGAGCAGCCTGCCGGACGAACTCCTGGACGCCGCCCGGGTCGACGGCGCGGGCGAGTTCCGGGTGCTGTTCAGCGTGGTGGTGCCGGTCATGAGGCCCGTGCTGGCCGCCCTCTCGATCTTCCTCTTCCTCGGCTCCTGGAACCAGTTCGTCTGGCCGCTGATCGCTCTGCGCAGCCCCGCGATGCACACCCTGCCCGTCGCCCTCGCGACCCTGCACGGCAACAAGAGCAACACCGACTACGGCGCGATCCTCTCCGGCACCGCGCTGTCCACCCTGCCGATGATGGTCCTCTTCCTGGTCCTCCAGCGGCAGTTCATCTCCGGCCTGCTGGCCGGCGCCACGAAGGGCTGAACATGACCGAGATCTGGGAACCGCACGCCCCCGCCGTCGCCGGCGGCCTGCGTCCGCTCTACGCCGACGGCCTGGACCTGCGGGTCAGCGGGAACGCGAGCGCCCGCGGGGTGGGCGACGGAATCGTCGAGGTGACCGCCGAGGGGGCGGGCGACGTCCGGATCGAGTGGCGGGTGCCGTGCGTGGACGCCACCGCGTTCTGGACGCCCGAGCCGCGCGGCACCGGCCGGCTGCCCGCCGCGTGGAGCGCCCCGCGCCGCACCGGACTGGCCGACGGCGCCCCGATCGCCGCCCTGATCGGCACCGGCGACCTCGCGATCTGCGCCTTCGCCGCCGAGCGCGCCGACGTCCTGGCCGGTGCCGGAGTGCTGGAGGAGACCGGCGAGTTCCGCTTCTGGGCCCAGGCCGCCGGCCGGCTGACCGTCCGCATCGACACCTCCCGCCGGCACTTCGCGCGCTGCCTTGCCGACCTCGCCGCCTGGTGGTGGGCCGGCCGTGCGGCCGACATCCCCGCCATCCCCGAGGCCGCCCGCCGCCCCGCCTACTCCACCTGGTACTCGATGCACCAGGACGTCTCGCCGAAGGCCGTCGAGACGCAGGCCGCGCTCGGCAAGGAGCTCGGCATGGACGTCATCATCGTCGACGACGGCTGGATGACCGCCGACCGCACCCGCGGCTACGCGCACTGCGGCGACTGGGAACCGGTCTCGCTGCCCGACACCGCCGCCCACGTCCAGCGCGTCCACGACCTCGGCGTGCAGTACATGCTCTGGTACGCGCTGCCGTTCATCGGCAAGGACAGCGCCGCCTTCGAGGCGATCGGCCGCTACGCGCTCGCCGACGCCGCCCACATGGGCGCGATCGTCGCCGACCCGCGCTACCCCGAGGTCCGCGCGTTCCTCGCCGGCCGGCTCGCCCGCGCCGTCGAGGAGTGGGGCATGGACGGGCTGAAGGTCGACTTCGTCGACTGGTTCGCCCGCGCCGACGCGCCGGAGGCCGGGCCCGAGGCCGACTGCGCCACCGTGGACGAGGGCGTCGAGCGGCTGCTCGCCGCGATCCGCAGCCGGATCACCGCGGTCAAGCCGGGGGCGATGATCGAGCACCGCCAGCCGTACGTCAGCCCCGGCCTGTGGCCGTACGTCACCATGGTCCGCGCCACCGACTGCCCGCTCAGCCCGCAGGAGAACCGGCAGCGCACCATCGACGTGCGGCTCGCCGCCGGGCCCGTCCCGGTCCACGCCGACATGCTGATGTGGCACCCGGCCGAGCCGCCCGAGCAGATCGCCTGCCACCTGATCAACGTGCTGTTCTCGGTGCCGCAGGTCTCCGTCGACCTCGCCGCGCAGAGCCCCGGGCAGCGCGAGGCGATCGCCTTCTGGCTCGGCGTCTTCCGCGAGCACGTCGCCACCCTGCAGCTCGGCGAGCTGCGCCCGGCCCGGCCTGACCTCGGCTACCCGATGGTCACCGCCGTCGGCGGCGGCACCGTCGCGGTGGCCCGCTACGCCGCGCTGCCGGTGGACGTCTCCGGTGCGCACTGGCGCACCCTGCTGGTCGCCAACGCCGACGCCGACCCGGACGTCCGGCTCACCGGCGGCGACGGGACGGCCGAGGCCACCGTGCAGGACGCCCGAGGGCGTATCGTCCGGCAGGGCGAGGTCGAGCTCGACCGGGCGGGCGGCATCACCGTGCCGCGCGGTGGGCTGCTGACCCTGCGCCGCCCGTAGAGCCGAGCGGTAGAACCGAGCACCCGTCAGACCCGAGCAGCCGTCCTGGAGCCTCCGATGCCCGAGGGAACACCCCGACCGCGCCGCGGCGCCACCACCATCGAGGAGGTGGCCCGCGCGGCCGGGGTGTCCCGGCAGACCGTCTCCAACGCGCTCAACGCCCCCCAGCGGGTCCGCCCGGACACGCTGGCCCGGGTGACCGCGGCGATCCGCGAACTCGGCTACCAGCCCGACCAGTCGGCGCGCTCGCTGCGCAGCGGCGCCCGGCGCACCCTCGGCTACCTCGCCCCGGTGGACGACCCGTTCGACCCGAACCCGCTGATGGCCGGCTTCCTGGAGGCGCTGGTCGACGCGGCGGGGGCGCAGGGGCAGCGGGTGCTGCTGTTCCGTCCGGGGCAGGGCCGGGCTGGGGGCGCGGTTCAGGGCTTGGCTCAGGACGCGGCCCAGGACGCGGCCCAGGGCGGGGCTCAGGACGCGGCCGGCCCGCTGGCGGCCATCGACGAACTGGTGGCCGCCCGGCAGGTCGATGGGCTGGTGCTGGCGGACGTGCTGGGCGACGACCCCCGGATCGGGCACGTCGTCCGGGCCGGCCTCCCGTTCGTCACCTTCGGACGGACCGGCCCGGGGCAGCCCCAGCACTGGGTCGACATCGCCAACGACACGGCGATGGCCGTGGTGGTGCGGCACCTGGCGGCGCTCGGCCACCGCCGGATCGGGTACGTCGGCCGCGCCGAGGACCTGCCGTGGATGGCCGCCCGGCGGGCTGGCTTCCTCGCGGAGGCGGCCCGGCTGGGCCTGTCCGCGGTGACGGCGGCGCGGCCGGACGTCGCGGCCGTGCGGGAGCTGCTGCGCGGGCCCGAGCGGCCGACCGCCTTCGCGGCGGGCAGCGACCTGCTGGCGTTGGACGTCTACGAGGCGGTCCGGGCGGAGGGATTGGCGGTCGGGCCGGCGGGGGTGGCGGTCACCGGCTTCCACGACACGCCGCTCTGCCGCCACCTGCACCCGGCGCTGACCTCGGTGCGGCTCCCGCTGCGGACGATCGCCGCCGCCCTGGTGGAGCGGCTGCTCGGCCAGGTGCGCGGGGAGGCGCCGCCGGCGGGCGGGCTGGAGCTGGCCGCCGAGCTGGTGGTGCGGGCGAGTTCCCGGACGAGTCCGTAGCTAGTGACTCTGCTCCCCGGTCGGCGCGACGATCAGCTCGCCGACCAACTGGGCTGCCGCCGCCCGGTGTTCGGCCGCCAGTGCGTCGTCGGTGACCAGCACGTCCAGTTGCTCCAGTGCGGCGAAGGAGGCCAGGCCGACCGCGTTCCACTTGGTGTGGTCGGCCACCACGACGACCCGGCGGGCGGACTGCAGGAAGGTCCGGTTGGTCTCCGCCTCGGCCAGGTTCGGGGTGGTCAGCCCGGTCTCGGCCGAGAGGCCGTGGCAGCCCATGACCAGCACGTTGACGTGCAGCGAGCGGATCGCCTGGTCGGCGACCGGCCCGACCAGCGCGTCGGAGGGCGTACGGACGCCGCCGGTGCGGATCACCGTCGCGGTGGCGGGGGTGCCGTCCTCGTCGGGTTCCTCCAGCAGCTCCGCGATCCGCAGCGAGTTGGTGACCACGGTGAGACCCTCGACGGCGCGCAGCTGCCGGGCGACCGCGAAGGTGGTCGTCCCGGCGGCCAGTCCGACCGCCGAGCCGGGCGGCACCAGGGCGGCGGCGGCCCGGGCGATCGCCTCCTTGGCGGGCAGCTGCCAGTTGGCCTTGGTCTCGAACCCGGGCTCGCCGCTGGCCGCCGCCTCCGTCCGCACCGCCCCGCCGTGCACCTTGTGCACCAGCCCGCGGCGGGCCAGCGCGTCCAGGTCGCGGCGGATGGTCATGTCGGACACCCCGAGGTCCCGGACCAGTTCGGTCACCCGGACGCCGCCGCGCGCGCGGACCCGCTCCAGGATCAGCACGCGGCGCTGTCCGGCGAGCGGTTGGGCGCTGTCAGCCATCGGGGGTGCTCCTCGGGTCGGTGTGGTCCGCGTGACCGTTCGGCCATTCGTGCGGCCGGCCGTTCGACGGGCCGTCCGGCGGGCCACGGTCACCGCCATCATGGCAGGCGCGGACCCCTTCCGGACAGCCAGGCCTGATGGATAATGTTGGATATTGTTGTTTCGTGTCGGATAGAGGGAAGAAGGCCATGGCCGGGACCCTGACCCAGCCCACCGCCAAGACCGTGACCACACTCGCGGACGGGCGACAGCTGATCTACTACGACAGCGGCGAGGCCGTCCCCCGGGACGCCGTCGACCTGCGTCCGCTCGACCCGCCCGCCCACGGCTCCGAGGTCCGGCTCGACCCGGCCACCGGAGCCTGGGTCACCGTCGCCGCGCACCGCCAGGCCCGCACCTACCAGCCCCCCGCCGAGGAGTGCCCGCTCTGCCCCTCCCGGGACGGCCGGCACAGCGAGATCCCCGCCGACGACTACCAGGTGGCCGTCTTCGAGAACCGCTTCCCCTCGCTGGCCGGCCCCCCGGCGGCGCTGGAAGGCGCCGACGGACTACGGGTCAGCGGCCCCGGCGCCGGGCGCTGCGAGGTGGTCTGCTTCACCGCCGACCACGACGCCTCCTTCGCCGACCTCGACGAACGGCGGGCCCGCCTCGTCCTCGACGCCTGGACCGACCGCACCGCCGAACTCGCCGCCCTCCCCGGCGTCCGGCAGGTCTACTGCTTCGAGAACCGGGGCGCCGAGATCGGCGTCACCCTCGCCCACCCGCACGGCCAGATCTACGCCTTCCCCTTCACCACCCCGCGCACCGCCCGGATGGCCGAGCGCGCGGCCGAACACCGCGCCGCCACCGGCCGCAGCCTCTTCGACGACCTGCTCGCCGCCGAACGCGCCGACGGCGCCCGGGTGGTGCTCGCCGGAGAGCACTGGACGGCCTTCGTCCCCTTCGCCGCCCGCTGGCCGTACGAGGTGCACCTCTACCCGCACCGCCGGGTCGCCGACCTGACCGGCTTGGACGAGCCGCAGCGCGCCGAATTCCCGCGCCTCTACCTGGAGTTGCTGCGCCGCTTCGACCGCCTCTTCGGCGCCGGCCGCACCCCGTACATCTCCGCCTGGCACCAGGCGCCCGCCGGCCAGGAGGACGAACTCGCCCTCCACCTGGAGCTGTTCACCATCCGGCGCGCCGCCGACAAGCTCAAGTTCCTGGCCGGGGTGGAATCCGGCATGGACGCCTTCGTCAACGACATCACCCCCGAGGACGCGGCCCGCCGGCTGCGGGAGGTAGCCCCGTGAACACGCCCGTGAACGCCACTGCGAACATCTCCGCGGACACCTTCGAAGAACTCCACGGCCACGCCCCCGAGGGGGAGTGGGCCGCCCCCGGCCGGGTCAACCTGATCGGCGAACACACCGACTACAACCTCGGGTTCGTGCTGCCGATCGCCCTCCCGCAGGCCGTCCGCGCCCAGGCCCGGCGCCGCGACGACGGCCGGCTGCGGCTCTGGTCCGCCCAGGGCGACGGGGTGGTCGCCGACCTGGCCGTCGCGGACCTGGCCCCGGGCTCGGTGCCCGGCTGGGCGGCCTTCCCGGCCGCCGTGGTGTGGGCGCTGCGCGAGGCCGGGCACGCCGTCGGCGGTGCCGAGTTCCGGCTGGAGAGCGACGTGCCCGGTGGCGCCGGGCTGTCCTCCTCGGCCGCCCTGGAATGCGTCGTCGCGATCGCGTACAACGACCTGTACGGGCTGGGGCTGTCCGCCCCCGAACTCGCCCTGATCGCCCAGCGGGCCGAGAACGACTTCGTCGGCGTCCCCTGCGGGATCATGGACCAGATGGCCTCGATGTGCTGCCACCCGGGCGCGGCCCTGCACCTCGACAGCCGGGACCTGACGATGCGACAGGTCCCGCTGGACCTCGCCGGCGCCGGCCTCGCCCTGCTGGTCCTCGACACCCGGGTCAAGCACGACCTCGGCGACGGCGCCTACGCCGCCCTGCGGGCCGGCTGCGAGCGGGCGGCCGCGCTGCTCGGACTGCCCGCGCTGCGCGAGCTGACGCCCGCCGCCCTGCCGGCCTCCCTGCCCCGACTCCCTGAGGAGCTGCGGCCGTTGGTGCGCCACGTGGTCACCGAGAACGAGCGCGTCGCGGGCGGCCGGGCCCCCCCGGGCGCCCGGCGGGCCCCACGGTTGCCCCGGGCGGGGCCGGGCCCCCACGACTGGGCGGGGCGGGGCTCGGTGT
>NZ_JBHWIJ010000247.1:0-13138 GCF_042732255.1 Kitasatospora sp. NPDC059803
CACCGCCGGCGCCGTCGGTCGGCGCGCTCGGGCGGGACCCCCCCACCGCACCGCCCACCGCCCGCCGCCGGCGGCGCTCGGCACGGGCGGCCGAGGAGATCGCCGCGGCCGGCTCCGCGGCGGCCGGCGAGGACCGGAGCGAGGCCGGGGCGGTCGGTCACGGGGGTGTGACCGCCCCGGCCCCGCACACCGGTCCCGGCGCGCGTCGTGGGCGGCGCGCTGCGGCCGGGCGCTCCGCCGGGCACGCCTCGGACGAGACAGGCGCTCCGGGCGACGCGCACGACCCCTCCGCCCGTACCGGCCGAACCGGGCGGAAGCGGGCCGGGGCCGAGGAGACGGCCGATCCCGAGACCCGCGCCCGCGACATCTGCCTGCGGCTGCTCACCGGCGCCGCCAAGAGCCGCAAACAGCTCGCCGACGCCCTGCGCAAGCGGGAGATCCCGGACGACGTCGCCGACGAGGTGCTCACCCGGCTCGAAGAGGTCGGGCTGATCGACGACGCGGCCTTCGCCGCGGCCTGGGTGGAGTCCCGGCACGCCGTCCGGGGCCTGTCCCGGCGGGCGCTGGCCCAGGAACTGCGCACCAAGGGCGTGGCCGCGGACCTGGTCGAACAGGCCGTCGCCCAGCTCGACCACGACGACGAGACCGAGGCCGCCCGGGCGCTGGTCGACCGCAAGCTGCGGTCCACCCGGGGGCTGGACCCGCAGGTCCGGATGCGGCGGCTGGTCGGCGTGCTGGCCCGGCGCGGCTACTCCGAGGGGCTGGCGTTCCGGGTGGTGCGGAGCGCGCTGGACGAGGAGGAGCCGGGCGAACCGTCAGGAACCGGGAGGGACTAGTGGCCGTCCGGTAGCCATTGCGTACGCTTCTTGGTCCAGTCCAGGTCGAGTCTTGACCGTTTCGTGACCCGCACCTAGCCTCGCACTCAGTGCGGGGGCGCTTCCGGACGGCGGTCCACGCCGGGCGGCGGACAGCGGTGACGGGGAGTGGGCGGCATGAGGATCTCTGCGGGCACCGGACCGGACACCTCCCTGCTGCCACTCGCCGGGTCGGCCGGCGCCGTCCTGCTGCTCCTCGCCGTCCTGGTCGGGCTGCTGGCCAAGCGGCTCCGGGCCGCCCAGCGGCGCGCCGGCGTCGAGGCCGAGCGCGTCCGCGACTGGGCCGAGCAGCAGACCTCCCGGCAGCGGGCCGAACTCGCCAGGCGCGAGGAGCAGTTGGCCGAGGAGCTGCGCCGGGTCCGGACCAGGGAGGACGAACTCGCCGTGCGCTCCGCCGAACTGGAGCGCACCCGGGGCGAGGCCGAGGCGCTGGTGACCCGCCGGGTGGCGGTGCTGGAGCGGGCCGGCGGACTCTCCGCCGAGCAGGCCCGCGCCGAACTCCTGCGCGAGGCCGCGACCACGGCCCGGCGGGAGGTCGCGGTCACGGTCCGGGAGATCGAGCGCGAGGCCAGGGAGGAGGGCGAGCGCCGGGCCCGGGGCATCCTCGCCGGGGTGATCCAGCGGCTGGCGTCGGTGCAGACCGCCGAGACGGCGGTCACCGTCTTCCGGCTGCCGAGCGAAGACATGAAGGGCCGGATCATCGGCCGCGAAGGCCGCAACATCCGGGCCTTCGAGGCGGTCACCGGCGTCAACCTGATCATCGACGACACCCCCGCGACGGTGCAGCTCTCCTGCTTCGACCCGGTCCGCCGGGAGACCGCCCGGCTCACCCTGGAACAACTGGTCGAGGACGGCCGGATCCACCCGACCCGGATCGAACACGTCCACGAGCGCAGCCGCGAGGAGGTCGAGCAGTGCTGCGTCCGGGCCGGTGAGGACGCCCTGCTGGACGCCCGGGTCGGCGGGATGCACCCCGAGCTCGTCCGCACCCTGGGCAGTCTGCGCTACCGGGTCTCGTACGGGCAGAACGTGCTCGGGCACCTGCTGGAGTCCGCGCACCTGGCCGGGATGATGGCCGCCGAGCTCGGGGTGGCCCCGGAGCCGGTGCGGCGGTCGGCGCTGCTGCACGACATCGGCAAGGCGCTCACCCACGAGGTCGAGGGCAGCCACGCGGCGGTCGGCGCGGACTTCGCCCGCCGGCACGGGGAGTCCCCGGAGGTGGTGCACGCGATCGCCGCGCACCACGGCGAGGTGGAGCCGCGCACCGTGGAGGCCGTGCTCACGCAGGCCGCGGACGCCTGTTCGGGCGGGCGGCCCGGGGCGCGCAAGGAGTCGCTGGAGGTGTACGTGCGGCGGCTGGCGCGGCTGGAGGAGATCGCCCGCGCGCACGAGGGCGTGGCCGAGGTGTACGCGATGCAGGCGGGGCGCGAGGTGCGGGTGATGGTGCGGCCGGAGGAGGTGGACGACCTCGGGGCGCAGCTGATCGCCCGGGAGGTCGCCCGGCAGGTCTCCGAGGAGCTGACCTATCCGGGCCAGATCCGGGTGACGGTGGTCCGGGAGAGCCGGGCCATCGCGGTGGCGAGTTAGGCCAAGAGTTGGGCCCTGTCCGGCGCACGCCCGGGGCCCGCGCCAGGGGTGCACGCCCGGGGCGCGCGCCAGGGCCCTACGCGCTGGGGGAGTCCACCTGCTGGGGCGCCTGGCGGGCGGCGGGCTCCGGCGCTGGGCTCTGGTCGGGCTCGGGTTCGGGTGCGCCGGCGAGCGGGGCCGGCCCGCCCCGGGCGCGGTCGGCGAGCGCCAGCAGGTCCTCGGCGGCGGCGCCCTGGGTGGCGCCGACCAGGTGCCCGTCCGGCCGGATCAGCAGCACGGTGTGCGGCCCGGCCTCCGGGTACTCCTCGGTGACCAGCACTTCGGCGGGCACCGGCAGCGCGGCGGCGACCTCGGCGAGCCGGGGCATCAGGCCGGCGCCCAGCCAGTGCTCGGCGGACCAGACGGCGGTGCCGGGGGCGACCAGCAGCAGCAGGAAGGTGACGCCGAGCCGGGCGTGTAGGTGGTCCGGGGTGCCGTCGGCGGCGAGCACCGGCAGGTCCGGGACGAGCACGCCGGGGGCGGTGGCCGGCAGCAGTTCGCTGAGCGAGGTGGTGCCGCGGGCGCCGCGCTGGACCGGCACCCGGCCGGGGACGCCCGAGGGCGCGGCCGGGTAGGCGGGCGCGCCGCCGAAGCGGCCGGTGCCGAGCTGTCCGTCGGCGAGCAGCGGTGCGTGCTTGCGGAAGCCGCCGACCAGCAGCGAGCGCCGGGTCTGCTGCCAGCCGCGCAGCGGGCGCAGCAGCGGCATGGACTGGTCGACGGCGCGCAGCCGGGCGCCGACCGCGCCGCGCCGTTCGGCCTCGTAGCCGTCCAGCAGGGAGCCGCCGGGTTGCGGGCCGCCGGAGTGGAGGTGCCAGGCGAGGGAGAGCCGCCAGGCGAGGTTGTCGGCGTCGCGCAGCCCGTCGGCCAGGTTCTGCATGCCGAGCGCGCCGTGCAGGTGGGCGGCGTCGCCGGCGAGGAAGCAGCGGCCGCTGCGGAACCGGGCGGCGAGGCGCTGCTGGGCGGTGTGGTCGGCGGCGGCGAGCAGGTCGAAGCGGGGGAGTTCGCCGCACCAGCCGGTGAGGGTGGCGGTGACCCGGGTGAGCAGGGTGTCGCCGGTGACGACGCCGGGCCAGGTGGCGTGCGGGTCGACGGTTTCGGTGGGGGCGGGCCGCCCGGGGGGCAGCCGCCAGTCGAGCCGCCAGACGCCGTCCGGCAGCGGGCGGGCGGAGGCCTCGCGGTCGCCGCGCCACGGGGGCTCGCGGTGCAGCCGGGCCTCGTGGAAGGGCAGGTCGACCCGGACGGTGGCGATGGCGTTGCGGTCGACGGCGGGGCGGCCGGGGAAGCGGATCTTCAGGAGCTTGCGGACGGCGGATCTGGCGCCGTCGCAGCCGACCAGGTGGCTGCCGCGCCACCAGGTGCTGGAGCCGTCCTGGGTGCCGTGGGTGCGGACGCTGACGCCGTCGCGGTCCTGTTCGAGTTCGACGACCCGGCTCAGCGGGACCAGCCGGACCAGCGGGGTGCCGGTGAGGGCGTCGCGCAGGCCGCGCTGGAGGCGGTGCTGGGGCAGGTGGAAGGCGGGGGAGTCGGTGAGGTCGATCCGCAGGACCTCCTGGCGGCGGCGCCAGACGGTGAAGGAGTCCCAGAGGGCGGAGTCCGAGACGGCCCGCGGGTAGCCGATCCGGGTGAGGAAGGCGGCGGTGTCGGCCCCGAGGACGACGCTGCGCGGGCCCTCGGGGCAGAGCCCGGAGCCCTCGTCCAGGACGATGGTCGGCACTTCGTGCCGGGCGAGGGCGAGGGCCAGGGCCAGACCGACCGGTCCGGCCCCGACCACGATCACCGGGTCCATGCGGTGACCTCCGGGCACGAACCGGCCGATGGGCCGGCGTCAGTTACCGCTGCCGCATATGCCGCGTGGATGCTCCCGGGAGGTGTCACGAAGAGCAATGCAACAGTTCACCTGCGTGTGCGTCAAGCAGCAGCTGAAGTGCGCCGGTTCGCGCCGCGACGGCCGCGCGCTTCGATCCACCGGGCGAGGGCGGTCAGCAGCAGGCACATGGCGATGTAGATCGGACCGATCACCAGCACCACGGGGATGTAGGGGAAGCCTGCGGCGTTGATCGGCTGGCTGGCGATCGCCTTGCCGACGAACAGCAGCTCGTTGAAGGTGATGACGAAGCCGAGCGAGGTGTCCTTCAGGGTGACGACCAGCTGGCCGATCATCGAGGGCAGCATCGAGCGGATCGCCTGCGGCACCAGAATTCCGGCCATCACCTGGGTCTTGCGCATGCCGAGCGCGTAGGCCGCCTCGGCCTGGCCACGCGGGACGGCGTTGACGCCGCTGCGGATGATCTCGGCCTGCACCGAGCCGTTGTAGAGGGTGAGGCCGATGACAAGCGCCCACATCGGCTCCTTCGCGAAGAACGCGTAGTAGAGCGCGACGATCAGGATCAGCAGCGGCATCGCCCGGAAGAACTGGACGAAGCCGACGGCCGCCCAGCGGACCGGCTTGTGGTCGGAGAGCTGTCCGGCGGCGAGCAGGCCGCCCAGGGTGAGCGAGAACAGCGCGGCCAGGCCGAAGGCCTCCAGGGTGGAGAGCAGGCCGTCCGCGATGCGTTGCTGGACGGTGTTGTACTGGAACGCGTCCCACAGATGAGGGTCGAACTGGCCGTTGTCGGAGAGCGCGGTGAAGACGTACTGGAGCAGGGCGGCGACGCCGATCAGCGCCAGCACCCCGAACAGCTGGTACCGGGTGCGGGCCCGCGGGCCGGGGGCGTCGTAGAGGACGCTGGCCGTGGGGGTGCGGGTGAAGAGGTTGCTCATCGGGCCACCGCCAGTCGGGATTCCAGGACGCGGAACAGCGTGGCGACCGTGGCACTGATCACCAGGTAGGCGCAGGCCACCCAGAAGAAGATCCCGAAGATCGCGTAGCCGCGTTCGGAGAGGGTCTGCTGCACGCTGTAGAGCTCGCTGACGCTGAAGGCGCCGGCGATCGCCGAGTTCCTCGGCAGCGCGATGAACACACTGCTCAGCGGGGCCAGGACGGTCCGGGTGGCCTGCGGCAGGATGATCAGGGTGAGGGTCTGGCCGAAGCTCATGCCGAGGCTGCGGGCCGCCTCGGCCTGGCCGAGCGGCACGGTGTTGATGCCCGAGCGGATCACCTCGCAGACGAACGAGGCGGTGTAGCCGCCGAGCGCCAGCACCGCGAAGGTGAGGTGGCTGAAGTGCACCCCGAGCGGCGGCAGGCCGAAGGTGACGGCGAAGAACAGCAGGGTCAGCGGCGTGTTGCGGAACAGCGTGACCCAGGTGGTGCCGAAGGCACGCAGGACCGGCACCGGGGAGACCCGGAAGGCCGCCAGCAGGGTGCCCAGCAGCAGGGCGAGCAGGGCGCTGAGCGCGCTCAGCTCGATCGTCTGCAGGAAGCCGTCGCGGAACAACGCGAAGTTGTCCTGCTCGAACAGGAACCCCATCCGGCGGCCCTCCTCTCATCAGATGGTCAGGACGGATGGTCGGGCGTGGACCGGATCAGTAGCGTTCGAGGGCCGGCACGGCCGGCGCGGCGGAGCCGGACGCGCCCAGGGTCGCGTCGTAGGCCTTCTTCCAGTCGCCGTTGTCCTCGTGGGCCTTGAGCGCGTCGCTGATGGCGTTGCGCAGGACCGCGTCGTCCTTGTTGAGACCGACGCCGTAGTTCTCCTTGGTGAACGGCTTGCCGACCACCTTGAGCTTGGGGGCGTACTTGGAGGCGTAGCCCTTGAGGATCGCGTCGTCGGTGGTGACCGCGTCGACCTCGCCGGACAGCAGCTTCTCGACGCAGGCCGAGTAGGTGTCGAACTGCGTGATCTTCGGGTTGTACTGCTGGATGTTCTTGATCGAGGTGGAGCCGGTGGCGGTGCAGACGTTCTTGCCGCCGACGCTCTCCGGGCCGGTGATCGAGGTGTTGTCGGCCTTCACCAGGAAGTCCTGACCGGCGATGTAGTACGGGCCGGCGAAGGAGACCGTCTTCTTGCGCTCGTCGTTGATGCTGTAGGTGCCGACGTAGAAGTCGATCTGGCCCTTGGCGATGGCCGGCTCGCGCTGCGAGGAGACCAGCGTCTGCCACTTGATCTGCTGCGGGCTGAAGCCGAGGTCGGCGGCGACCATCTTGGCGATCTCGATGTCGAAGCCGCTGCGGTCGCCGCTGGCGACGTCCTCGAAGCCCAGTCCCGGCTGGTCGGCCTTGGCGCCGATGATCAGCTGGCCGCGCTTCTTCGCCTCGGCGAGGATCGCCGAGTCGATCTTGACGTCGGTCTTGACCGTGTAGGTGGGCAGCGCCGGGGCGTTGCCGCTGCTCGCGGCGGTGGCGCCGGGGGAGCCGTCCTTGCCGCAGGCGGCGGTGGCGGTGAGCGCGACGGCACAGAGCGCGACGGCGAGGGTGCGACGAGTCCTCATGAGGGTTGTTCTCCTGGGAGCTGGGCCACGGCTAACCGGGCTCTGGCGTCTGGAAGGTGCGTGCACGGGCAGGGCCGCCCGGCGTCCTTGCCGGCGGCGGCCCCGCGTGGTCTCGAAGCGTCAGTGGTGGAGGATCTTCGAGAGGAAGTCCTTGGCACGGTCGGAACGCGGCGCGGTGAAGAAGGCGTCCGGGGTGTTCTGCTCGACGATCCGGCCGTCGGCCATGAACAGCACGCGGTTGGCGGCGGAGCGGGCGAAACCCATCTCGTGGGTGACCACGACCATCGTCATGCCGTCGGCGGCCAGCTGGCGCATGACCTCCAGCACCTCGTTGACCATCTCCGGGTCGAGGGCCGAGGTGGGCTCGTCGAAGAGCATCACCTTGGGCTTCATCGCCAGCGCCCGGGCGATCGCCACGCGCTGCTGCTGGCCGCCGGAGAGCTGGGCGGGGAACTTGTCCGCCTGCGCGCCGACGCCGACCCGCTCCAGCAGCCCGCGGGCGGTCTTCTCGGCCTGCGCCCGGGCGATCCCGCGCACCTTGACCTGGCCGATGACGACGTTCTCCAGCACCGTCTTGTGCGCGAACAGGTTGAAGCTCTGGAACACCATGCCGACCTCGGCGCGCAGCCGGGCCAGCTCCTTGCCCTCGTCGGGCAGCGGGCGGCCGTCGATGGTGATCGTGCCGGAGTCGATGGTCTCCAGCCGGTTGATCGTCCGGCAGAGCGTCGACTTGCCGGAGCCGGACGGCCCGATCAGGACCACGACCTCGCCCTGGACGATCTTCAGGTCGATGTCCTGGAGGACGTGCAGCGCGCCGTAGTGCTTGTTCACGCTGCTCAGCACGACCAGGGGGGCGGCTGCAGGGGTGGAGTCCTCGACCGGATTCTCGGCCATCGCGCCTGCTCCCTCGTGTCGGCCCGTGAAAGTCTGAACTCCCTTGGGCGGCAATGGTGGTACGAAATCCGGGAGCCGCGACCGGCGGAGCCGCAGCCCCCGGTGGGCCGACCATAGGAGTGATGACGACGTGCCGTCAGCCGATCTGAGCGGAACTTGAGGATCACGAAACGGCCACACGCTGCTCGCGGGCTGTTCGCCGGGGCGCCAACGGGGCATGTGACAGCCGGCGTCCGCGCCGGCGCGCCCCGCCCCGTGGCAGCCGTCGGGCGACCGAGCCTGGCGCCGGGCCGCCCACTGGCTCATACTGCGCAGGACCGGGGCCCGACCAGGCGGTCCCGGCGATCAGGTGGGGGAAGGAGGAGAACAGGATGCGATTGCTGCTCGTCGAGGACGACGAACGCGTGGCCGCCGCGCTGGTCGCGGTACTGGGCCGGCACGGCTTCCAGGTCCGGCACGCCCGTAGCGGGCACGAGGCGCTGGACGCCCTGGTGCCGGACGGAAGCGACCCGTACCGGGTGGTGCTGCTCGACCTCGGGCTGCCCGACCGCGACGGCTTCGAGGTGTGCAGCCGGATCAGGGCCGGCAGCGGCGTCCCGGTGATCATGGTCACCGCCCGCGCCGACATCCGCTCCCGGATCCACGGCCTCAACCTGGGCGCCGACGACTACGTCACCAAGCCCTACGACATGGGCGAGCTGCTCGCCCGCATCCACGCGGTGGCCCGCCGCGGCGCCGCCCCCGCCTCGGTGGCGGTGCCCGCGCCCGACGCCGTCCCGCAGCAGCGCGGCCCGCTGGAGTCCCGCGGCATCCGGATCGACCGGGAGCGCCGCCGGGTCAGCGTGGACGGCCGGGACGTGCCGCTCACCCGCAAGGAGTTCGACCTGCTCGCCCTGCTCGCCCAGAGCCCCGGCGTGGTCTACCGGCGCGAGCAGATCTTCAGCGAGGTCTGGCGCAGCGGCTGGGAGGGCAACGGGCGCACCCTGGAGGTGCACATCGGCTCGCTGCGCAACAAGCTCGCGCTGCCCGGCCTGGTCGAGGCCGTCCGCGGCGTCGGCTACCGCCTGATCCCGGAGTCCCCGGCACCCGCCGCGGACCCGGCCCCGCCCGCCCCCGCGGAGCGCTGACCGCACGTGCGCACCCGCCTGCTCGGCATCCTGATCGCCCTCATGCTCTGCGTCCTGGCCGCCCTGGGGCTGCCGCTCGCGGCGGCGGTCGCGGCGGCCGAGCAGAGCAGGGTGGTCGTCGACCGGCTCGACGACGCCGCCCGCTTCGCCCAGGACCTGCCCACCTCCGGCCCCTCGGCGGTGGAGTCCGCGCTCAAGGGCGACCCGGAGCCCGCCCCCGGCGACGTCAGCCGCCGGCGCGCGATCGACGCCGAGGTCCGCCGCTACCACGACCTGTACGGCGTGCGGCTGGGCATCTTCCAGCGCGACGGCGTGCCGATCGCCGCCGCCCCCGCCGACTGGCGGGTGCCCCGCGGCTGGGGCGCGCAGGCCTTTCAGGAGGCGCTGGACGGGCGGCGCAGCCACAACCCGCCCCAGGTCTGGCCGTGGACCGACGACCGCACCCTGACCGTCGCCACCCCGGTGGTGCGCGACGGCGACGTGGTCGCGGTGGTGCTCAGCGAGTCCCCCACCGGGGCGCTGCGCACCCGGATCCTGCACAGCTGGCTGGTGATCGGCGCCGGCGAGGCCGCCGCGATGATCGTCGCGGTGCTGCTGGCCGGCCGGCTCACCGAGTGGGTGCTGCGCCCGGTCCGCACCCTCGACCGGGCCACCCACGACATCGCCACCGGCCGGATGGCCGCCCGGGTAGCGCCCGGCGGCGGCCCGCCCGAGCTGCAGCGGCTGGCCCGCTCGTTCAACGAGATGGCCGACCACGTGGTGCTCGCCATGGACCAGCAGAAGGCCTTCGTCGCGGACGCCTCGCACCAGCTGCGCAACCCGCTGGCGGCCCTGCTGCTGCGAGTCGAGGTGCTCGGGCTGGAACTGCCCGAGGGGCACGAGGAGGAGCTCGGCGGCGTCCGGGAGGAGGGCGTCCGGCTGGCCCGGGTGCTGGACGACCTGCTCGGCCTGGCCACCGCCGAGCACGCCCGCCCCGAACCCGAGCAGACCGACCTCGCCGCGCTCACCCTGGCCCGGGTCGACGCCTGGCGGCCGGTCGCCGAGCAGCGCGGGATCGAGCTGAGCTGGGAGGGCCCGGCGCTCGCCGTCGGCATGGCGGACCCGATCGGCTTCGGCTCCGCCCTGGACGCCGTGCTGGACAACGCGCTCAAGTTCGGCCCGGCCGGCAGCGGGGTGCGGCTGAAGGTCTCGGTGCGCCGGGACGAGGTCGCGGTGACCGTCACGGACGCCGGGCCCGGCCTCGCCGAGGACGAGCTGCCCCGTGCCGGGGACCGCTTCTGGCGCAGCCCGCGGCACCAGAACGTGGACGGCTCCGGGCTCGGCCTGTCGATCGCCCGCACCCTGCTGGCGGCGGGCGGCGGTTCGCTCGCCTTCGCCCCGGTCGAGCCGACCGGGCTCGCGGTGACGCTGGCGGTGCCGCGGCCGGAGAAGCGGTAGCCCGTACGGGCCCGCAGCGCCCGTACGGCTTCCGGGCTTCCGGGCCTCACTGAGCGGTGGATCTCAGGGCTCCACCTTCAGGGCTCCACCTTCAGGGCTTCACCGAGCGGTAGTAGCGGGCCGCGCCCTCGTGCAGCGGGAGCGGGTCGGTGTAGACGGCGGTGCGCAGGTCGACCAGCTGGGCGGCGTGCACCTGGGAGCCGATCTGGTCGCGGCTGTCGATCACCGCCCGGGTCATGCCCTCGACCAGGCCCGGGTCCACGTCGTCCCGGGTGATCAGCAGGTTGGGCACGGCCACGGTGGCGACGGCGTCCTTGGGGTCGGCGTTCGGGTAGGTGCCCTTGGGCATGGTGGCCGCCCGGTAGGCGTCGGTGCCGCCGCCCTCCATCTTGTGGATGGCCCCGGCGAGGTCCCCCAGCGGCACGACCCGCATCCGCATGTGGTCGGACAGGTCGGTGAGGGCGCTGGTCGGCAGGCCGCCGGACCAGAAGAAGGCGTCGAGCTTGTTCTCGCGCAGCTGGTCGGCGGCGTCGCCGACGCCCGCCGACACCGGGACGATGTCGTGGTCCGGGTCCAGACCGGCTGCGGCCAGCAGCCGCCTGGTCACCAGGTTCACCCCGGACTGCGGCAGGCCCACGCCGACCCGCAGCCCCTTGAGGTCGGCCGTGCGGTGCACCGTCGAGGAGGACGGGACGATCAGCTGGAGGTAGTCGTCGTACAGCCGTGCGATCGCCCGCAGCCGGTCCTTGCCCGGGCCCTGGTAGTCGGCGACGGCGTCGGCGGTGGCGATCGCGAAGTCGTCCTGGCCGCTGGTCACCCGGGCCAGGTTGTCGATCGAGCCCTCGGTGTTGTCCAGGGCCAGCCGCACCCCCGGCATGGCCTTGGCGACGTGGGCCTCCAGCAACTGCCCGTACCGGTCGTAGACGCCGCGCTGCACGCCGGTCGCGAAACGCGTCTCGCCGCGCGGGTAGCCGGGCGAGCGGCCCGCCGACAGCCACCAGCCGCCCAGCCCCGCGACCAGCAGCACCAGCACCAGCACCGTCCGCCACAGCGGGCTGCGGGCCGCGGTGCGGACGGCGGCGCCGAGACGGGACGGGGTGGTGGGGGTCATGCAGGGATACTGCCAGGCGCTCCGCCGGAACGGGAGGGGAAACGGTGGGGGAAAAGCGCTTCGCGGCTGCCCGTACCCTGGTCTGGTGAGCGGTGAGAGCGGATTGAAGAGCTACAAGGTCGTCACGTACGGCTGCCAGATGAACGTCCACGACTCCGAGCGGCTGTCCGGCCTGCTGGAGGACGCGGGTTACGTCAAGGCCGGGCAGGAGGGCGACCCGGACCTGGTCGTGTTCAACACCTGCGCGGTGCGGGAGAACGCCGACAACAAGCTGTACGGCAACCTCGGGCAGCTGGCGCCGGTCAAGACCCGCCACAAGGGCATGCAGATCGCCGTCGGCGGCTGCCTCGCCCAGAAGGACCGCGACACCATCGTCCGCAAGGCCCCCTGGGTCGACGTGGTGTTCGGCACCCACAACATCGGCCACCTGCCGGCGCTGCTGGAGCGGGCCGCGGTCGAGCGCAAGGCCCAGGTCGAGATCCTGGAGTCGCTGGAGACCTTCCCCTCCACCCTGCCGACCCGCCGTGAGTCCGCGTACGCCGCGTGGGTCGCCATCTCCGTCGGCTGCAACAACACCTGCACCTTCTGCATCGTCCCCGCGCTGCGCGGCAAGGAGGAGGACCGCCGCCCCGGCGACGTCCTCGCCGAGATCGAGGCGCTGGTGGACGAGGGCGTCATCGAGGTGACCCTGCTCGGCCAGAACGTCAACGCCTACGGCTCCGACCTGGGCGACCGCGAGGCCTTCTCCAAGCTGCTGCGCGCCGCCGGCCAGATCGAGGGCCTGGAGCGGATCCGCTTCACCTCGCCGCACCCGCGCGACTTCACCGACGACGTGATCGCCGCGATGGCCGAGACGCCGAACGTGATGCACCAGCTGCACATGCCGCTGCAGTCCGGCTCCGACACCGTCCTCAAGGCGATGCGCCGCTCCTACCGCCAGGAGCGCTTCCTCGGGATCATCCGGAAGGTCCGCGAGGCCATGCCGGACGCGGCGATCTCCACCGACATCATCGTGGGCTTCCCCGGCGAGACGGAGGAGGACTTCGAGCAGACGATGCACGCCGTCCGCGAGGCCCGCTTCACCAACGCCTTCACCTTCCAGTACTCCAAGCGCCCCGGCACCCCGGCCGCCGAGATGGCGGACCAGGTGCCGAAGGCCGTCGTGCAGGCCCGCTACGACCGGCTGATCGCCCTCCAGGAGGAGATCTCCTGGGAGGAGAACAAGAAGCAGGTCGGCCGCGTCCTGGAGATCCTGGTCGCCGAGGGCGAGGGCAAGAAGGACGACAAGACCGACCGGCTCTCCGGCCGCGCCCCCGACAACCGGCTGGTGCACTTCAGCAGGCCGACGGAGCCGGTGCGCCCGGGCGACGTGGTGACCGTCGAGATCACCTACGCCGCCCCGCACCACCTGCTCGCCGAGGGCCCGTCGCTCGCGGTGCGCCGCACCCGGGCCGGCGACGCCTGGGAGAAGCGCCAGGCCAAGCCCGCGGCCAAGCCGGCCGGGGTGATGCTCGGCCTGCCGGGCATCGGTGCCCCGGCCGCGCTGCCCCTGGCCGCTCCGGCGGGCGGGGCCTGCTGCGGCGACTGACGGCCCGCTCCTCGAACGGGGCCCGCTCCTCGAACGGCGGCCCGCACCTCGAACGGGGCCCGCTCCTCGAACGGGGCCCGCTCCTCGAACGGCGGCCCGGCGGGACTTCGAGTCC